>JAAURU010000412.1 GCA_012032075.1 Flavobacterium sp. | reverse complement strand
TTTAAGGTTGTTGTTATAACCTTATAGCATTTTAATTTTAAACAAAATATTTAATCTATTAATTTTTTTATAAAAGTGTCATCAATGAAAGTAAAGTCTTGAAAGCAAAAAACAGCTTCATGAAGTACTTCTTTTTCTCCAATTCCAATACTTGTCATAGTAGCAATATTTGCCGCTTGAACTCCTGCAACAGAATCTTCAAATACAATACAATCTTTTGCTTCTGCATTCATTTTTTTGCTCCTTGTAGAAAAACTTCTGGATCAGGTTTTGCATTTGACACATCGTTACCATCTACTATAGCATCAAAATAATTTAGAATACCTGTTTTTTCTAAAATAGGTCGCGCATTTTTACTGGCACTTCCTAATACGATATTTTGTTTGTTTGTTTTTAGAAATTTTAAAACGCGCATTACACCTGGTAAAATTTCAGAGGCATCAACTTTATCAATATACGTTAGATATTCGTCGTTTTTTTGAACCAACCATTTGTTTTTATCTTTTTGAGACGCTTCTTTGTTTCCAAGTTCTAAAATTAAATCCAAAGAACGAACTCTACTAACTCCTTTTAGTTGTTCGTTATGTTCGTGTGTAAAATCGATTCCTAATTGGTTTGCCAATCGTTGCCAAGCTAAAAAATGATATTTTGCTGTGTCAACAATAACTCCGTCTAGGTCGAATATGAATGTTTTTGTGTTCATTTTAAATTTATTCAGGTTGAAAACTGATTGCTTTTTTTCTGTGATTTAAGAAATTACATAAACCACCAATCACAAGTGATACTCCAGCTAATGTCATAGGTGCAATTGCTGTGTCTCCAAAAATTTTGGAAATTATATTAATACCTCCTAAAGCTGCAATGATTTGTGGAATAACAATAAACATATTGAATAAACCCATCATCATTCCCATTTTTTTCTCATTTACAGAACTCGAT
This sequence comes from Flavobacterium sp., assembly GCA_012032075.1. Lineage (GTDB taxonomy): Bacteria > Bacteroidota > Bacteroidia > Flavobacteriales > Flavobacteriaceae > Flavobacterium. The sequence goes on along the minus strand of JAAURU010000412.1, from coordinate 2,544 downwards.
AACATTGCATAAGGCATAGAAAGAATACTTCCCCAAGAAATTCCAATTAGAATAAAAGAAATATTTAAAAAGAAAGGATTTGAAATATATTTCATCATTAAAAATCCAATACCTCCTAAAACTAAAGAGAGCATGTGAATATACTTTCTGTTGATTCTAAATTTAGAAGCATAAAAAGTTAATAATAAGGCAAAACCCATGGATGATAAACCATAAATTCCCATTGCAGAACCTACAGAATCAGCAGCTTCATTGTAAACTTTGTCTTTCTCTTTATATTCTTTCTCTTTAGACATGTCAAGATAAACTACTTTTTCATTTTCAACTACTTCTTTACCATCAACATCTAATTTAGCATATCCTTTAATATCTGGTTTAGGTGCTTTAAAAACATGTTCTGTTAAAGCAGGAGTAGCTAAACTCCACATTGTAAAAAAAGCAAACCAGCTAAAAAATTGAATAATACCTAGTTTTTTCATTGTAGATGGCATTTCTTTTAAAGAGATGAATAAATCAGTAAAAAAACGAGATTCTTTTTTTTCTTTTTGAAAAACTTCTAAATCTTCTGGTGGATACTCTTTTGTAGTAAAAATGGTGTAAAGTATACTGGCAAAAAAAACAAACCCTCCAATTGCAAATGCAATTTTAACCGACATTGGAATAACTCCTGGAGCTGCTTCGTTACTCACTCCAAGTTTATTGATTAACCAAGGCAAATTACTAGCTATCCATGTACCAATACCAATTATTAATGTTTGTAATACAAATCCATACGAACGTTGAGCGTCTGATAATTTATCAGCTACTAATGCTCTAAAGGGTTCCATACTAATATTTATGGAAGCATCTAAAATCCATAAACAACCAGCCGCAACCCATAGAAAAGGTGAGTAAGGAACAAAAAACAACGTAATAGAGGATAATATTGCTCCTAATAAAAAGTAAGGTTTTCTTCTTCCTAATTTTGGATGCCAAGTATTATCGCTTAAATAACCTATAATAGGTTGAACTATAAGTCCTGTTAAAGGTGCAGCTATCCATAATAAAGGTATTGCATCTTTATCTGCTCCAAGGGTTTGAAAGATTCTAGACATAAATCCACCTTGTAAAGCAAAACCGAACTGTATTCCCAAGAAACCGAAACTCATGTTCCAAATTTCCCAGAAACCTAATTTACGCTTTTCCATGTATCGTAATGTGTTAATTTATTTACGATAAGCGTTATTGCTTATCAAAACTTATTTTTTTAGAAGTGTATTATAAGCTTTGATTGACTACAAATATATAGTATATTTTAATCTGACAATAGTTTTATTTAGTTTTTTTTAAAAGATTTTTTAGTTGTTTTTTTATTTATTTAACTGTTTTACAATGTCTTATATGAAGCTATCACGATTTCGTAGACTCTCTTAAAATAAGATTTGTTTCAATAACTTCTGTTCTATAACGTTCATCTTCTTCCTCTTCATCAGTCTCTAATCTTTCAATTAACATTTCTGCTGCTTTTCTTCCCATTTTAACTCCGTTTTGACTTATTGTAGTAATAGTAGGTGTAGAGAATTTAGAAATAATTCCATCAGTGAATGCAACAACCGAAAGTTCTTCAGGTATTTTTATATCTTTTTTTAAGGCTGCTTTAATGGCAACAACAGCAAATAATTCATTCACCGCAAAAATGCCATCAATTTCTTTATTTGTAATAAGTTCTTCTATGGCATCAGAACAATTTTCTATATCTTCAATTTTTAATATGATATTTTCATCTATAGCTATATTATGATCTATTAACGCTTTTTTATAACCATCAGTTCTTAATTTACCTACACTTACATAATCTACAGTTGTTATTAAAGCAATCTTTTTACAACCTTCTTCGATAAGAAAGTTTACTGCTTGGTATGCGGCAAGTAAATCGTCAATAATCACTTTATCTGACAGGATTTCATTTGCAATACGGTCAAACATTACAATTGGCATACCTTGATTAATTACTTCTTGAAGATGATGAAAATCCTTTTTTTGTTGGGTTTCTTTTGATAATGACATTATAAAACCATCAGTACTACCGTTTGCAAGCATTTCTAGGTTAATTACTTCCTTGTCGAAAGATTCATCTGATAAACACACAATAACATTGTACCCCTTTTCATTGGCAACTTGTTCAATACCACTAATAACTGTAGCGAAAAAATGATGTACAATTTCAGGAATTATAATTCCTATTGTCTTTGTTTTCTTATTTTTTAGACTAAGTGCAATGTTATTGGGTTTGTAATTATATAGTTTTGCAAAGGCTTGAACCTTTAGTCTTGTATCTTCGCTAATTTCAGAACTATTTTTTAATGATTTAGAAACAGTTGATATCGAAACATCTAGCTCTTTTGCTATTTGCTTTAATGTTACCTTTTTTCTCATTTTTTTATTGTATATTTAATAATTTATATAAAAGTACTTTTATTTTTTTAGTATCGCAATTTTATTCTAAAAAACATCATATGATTTAACAAAGTTTTCAACATAAAACGTTTTCGGTAGTCCTTTTAT
>JAAURU010000411.1 GCA_012032075.1 Flavobacterium sp. | reverse complement strand
ACATCCTTTTCTTTTTTACTTTATTTCAATGATTAATTGGTTTATATAAAAAAAGAAAAGATATAGTGGATAGCAGGAACTTTTTTCAACCGAAGTACTATTTTTCTGCTCCTGATAATACAACTTTAATTATAAAAAAAGCCGTTTCATTTTTTGAAACGGCTTTTTTAACTACTTATACTTTGTTATTTAGGATCTAAAGCATTATCTATTCTAGAAACTAAATCTTGTAAATGAAATTTACTTAATCTGTCACCAGTAATTGATAAAGCATTTTTAGCTTCTCTTTTTAATTCTATAAGTTGTCCTCTTGCAATGGATGGAATATCAGTTTCTGCAAGCGTTATCCTTCTTCCATTTAATCTGCCAAAAGCTTTTTTATCTTTATCCAAAGCTTCAATAACATAGGATATAAATAATTTCTGTAAATTTCTTCTATAAATATCTATTGTAGCTCCAGTTTTTATTTCAGAAAAAATACCTTTCTTTAAATCGGTCATTAACTCATCTACTGAATAATTATTTTTATTTAAAGAAGAAGTTTCAATAAGCCTTACTAATCGGTCATTTGATAATAAACTTGATAATGTTATATCTTGAATACTTTTAATTTTTTCAACTCCATTATCAGGACTAATTTTTGATAGAATATTTTGATCTAATAACCAAGTTGGAGTTTTAAACAATTGGTTATTTAAAAAAGCTACTGCTTCATTTTGAATACTTGATGGAACAACTTCATATTCATTACCTTCCATGTCATAGGTTTTTGGAGTTTCATAAATTCCACCAACATTTTTAGTAACATGACCCATGTAGCGATTAAATTGGCCAACTAATGAACCATATAAACCTTCTAATTCTGAATAATCTTCACCATCTTCTTTACTCCATTCAATTAAATTTGGCAAAATTCTTTTTAGATTTTTAATACCATATTCTGAAGCTTTCATGGCATTATCTCCTAAATCTTCTGTTTGATACCTAGGATCTAAAGGACTAGTTTCTGAACCAAACCATAAACGACGATTTTTATAAGCTTCTTTTGTCATTGTATTTAATAAAGCTTTTTCTTCTTTCTCACTTTTAGCCTCTGGAAAGTAAGAATAACCCCATTTGATAGCCCATTTATCATAATCACCTATTCTTGGAAATAAATCGGTAATATTATCTTCAGGTTGGGCTACATAATTAAAACGAGCATAATCCATAATAGAGGAGGTGTGACCGTTTTTATCAATAAACTCTTTATTTCTTAACATTTCAACAGGAGTTGCATTACTTGCTCCCATGTTATGACGTAATCCTAAAGTATGCCCAACTTCATGTGAGGAAACAAAACGAATTAATTCGCCCATTAGTTTGTCATCAAACTTTTTATTTCTAGCTCTTGGATCTACAGCAGCTGTTTGAATCAAATACCAGTCACGCAATAAACTCATTACATTATGATACCAACCGATATGACTTTCTAAAATTTCTCCAGTTCGTGGATCGTGAACGTTTGGTCCATAGGCATTAGGAATGTCTGCTGCAAAATATCTTAAAACAGAAAAACGAGCATCTTCTAAACTCATTGTTGGGTCATTCTCAGGCCAATATTCACCTCGTATTGCATTTTTCCATCCAGCATATTCAAAGGCTTCTTTCCAATCGTCTATACCTTGTTTAATGTATGGTTTCCATTTATCGGGTGTAGCGGGATCAATATAATAAACAATAGGTTTTTAGGTTCAATTAATTCTCCCTTTTTTTGTTTTTCAGCGTCTTCTTCATTTTTTGGCTCTAATTTCCATCGAACAGCAAAAATTTCTCTATCTGCTTTTAATGATTCTTCTTCAAAAACTTCATAATCATTAGCAAAATAACCTACACGTTTGTCAAATGCTCTTTTGCGCATAGGTTTTTCAGGTAAAAGTAACATAGAAGTATTTAATTCTAAAGTAATAACACCAGCATCAACACCAGCAGGTAAATTAGTTCCAATATCTGGAGTTGGAGTCCTAGAAATACGCAAAGGTTCAGTTGAAAAAGTTTTTACACTTCTAATTTCAGTATTTATTGGAAAACTTTTTATATCACTTATGAAAGATTTATCTTTTTGAAAGGATTGAATTTTTAAAAGTTGTTTATTGATAGAATTTAATGAAAACGTTTGAACATCAGCATCAAAAGTTGCATTCAAATCGATAACATAACCTACGTTTTCTTTTCCTGAGGCATCCATTTTATAAGCTAATATTTCAAAATTGCCAATTATAGGATCGGCACTTGAGTTTTTAACTGCTTTAGAATAGGTTTGTCTTCATCTGGAGACATTATTACATAGGTAATAGAACGTAAAAGTATATTATCATTTAATCCTTTTTCAAACTTTACAACTTGTCTATTAATTTCTTCACCACCAAAAATGCCACCACCAGCAGGCGTTTTAGAATAACGAGTAATCGTCATTATTTCTTTACCAATTAAAGAATCGGAAATTTCAAATAAGTACTTTTTATCCATTTTGTGAATATCGATAAGTCCTTTTTGAGTGATTGCTGTAGAATCTATTACTTTTTTATAAGGTTTAGGACCTTTTTTCTCTTCAGGTTTTTTGACCGAAGCTGTAATGGGTTCTTTAGATTTTTTCTTTTTATCTTTTCTTTGAGCAAAAGTTTCAACGGTAAAAAGTAGTAAAACACAAGTTGAAATCAATGTGATTTTTTTAAACATAAATTTAAAGTTAGTTGATATTAATTAGCTATTTTCCAAATTTATTTTAAAAAAATGGTACCTGTTGAATATTTAATAGATAATTTAGATTTATTTAACAATTTGAAAGATATATATACTTATAATAACTTTTGTGTGTTTCAATAATTTGTTGTAATGTTTTTTGTACATTGCTTTATAAAAATATTTATTTATGAAAAATACATCGTTTTAATCGTATTTCTTGTTTGCACACAATTAATGTTCTCACAGAAGAAAAAAACAACAAGTTCAAAGTCTGTTTTAGGTAAAGCTGACAATGTTTCTGCTGAAATTATAACAGATAAAACAAAAGAAACTTGTATTATTCGTTACCAATGGAACCACAAAAGATACTTTAGAAGTAAAAAAAATAGTATCAACTTTTGAACCATTAAATTTCAGTTTAAATTCTTTTACAACTAATGGTGTTAAATTATATTCAGTTCATTGGGAAGAAAAAAATAAAATTGATTCTAAACTAAAAAAAGAAGATCAAAATATTGTTGAAGATCAAATTTGGAATGTTGATAAAAAAGAAATGCTCATTGGGAATACCCAAAAAAAGAGTCATATTATTGAGACTGTTTTTTAGATAAAAATAAAACTGCTTCCGAAACACAAGAAAAGAAAATAGAAATGAGGGTTTTGAATTTGCATTATTGCCAAAATGGAGATTTTACTTTAAAAAATAAAACTCAATTTGATACTTATGTATATAATGTCACTTCTATGCGTTATGAAATTAAAAA
>JAAURU010000024.1 GCA_012032075.1 Flavobacterium sp. | reverse complement strand
TTCTTAGATCAAAATGAAGAAGCCATTGCTTATTTAGAAAGATTTATCAATAAAAATCCATACAGTGAAGTAGCTTGGCATCAATTAGGAAGACAATATTATGTTTTAAGAAACTATGAAAAATCCGTTTGGGCTTTTGATTATGCAACTGTAATTGATGAATCTTTTCTAGGTGCTTATCTTGAAAAAGCTAAAGGTCTTGAAAAATTAAAAAAATATCAAGAAGCTATTGATTGCTATAATGTTACCATGGAACTAGACGATGCAACTTCTTTTGCATTATTAAGAGTAGGAAAATGTTATGAAAAATTAGGGAATAAAGAATTAGCTCTTAAATTTTATTTAAGAACAGTTCACGAAGATCCTTATTAGATAAAGCTTGGATTTCACTAACTGATTTTTATATTCGTCAAAAAAACTTTCATAAAGCTATTTATTATGTAAATAAAGCCCTAGGAATTGATGGAGATAATAGTATTTATTGGAAAAGATATGCAACCATTAATCATCAACTTCAATTTTATGAAGAAGCCGAATTAGGCTACAGAAAAGCCTTTGAAGCTGGAGATATTAATTTGGATACCTTTATTTTATGGTCACAAATGCTTCAAGAATTAGGAGAATATGAAAATGCTATTGATATTTTATTACAAGCAACAGAGGTTTTTCCAGAAGAATTTGAAATTGAATATCGTTTAGCTGGTTTATACCATTTGTGTAAAGAAACAAAAAAAGGTAATTTTCATTTGAATAATGGATTACGAATAAACTTTAAAAACCATACAATTATTCAAGATAACTTCCCAAATATGTGGAAGAAAAAAACAGTACAAAACATTATTGAAAAATACAGAAACTAAAAAATAGTTTTCTACATTTGTCATTCAGAATTTTTATTATAATGAATTCTGAATGACTTTTATTTTTACAACCATGAGAAAACTTTTCCCAGACTATTTATTAATTACTTTAAAAGGTATTGCAATGGGTGCAGCCGATGTTGTTCCAGGAGTTTCTGGTGGTACAATTGCATTTATTTCAGGGATTTATCAGGAATTAATAGACAGCATTAACAACATTAATTTTAGTGTACTTAAAGGTGTTAAAAAAAACGGATTAAAAGCCACTTGGGCTGCTATAATGGTAATTTTTTATTGGCTCTAGTAAGTGGAATTGGAATAAGTATTTTAACCTTTTCAAAAATAATTACACATCTTTTAGAAGTCCAACCTATACTTGTTTGGTCTTTCTTTTTTGGTTTAGTAATCGCTAGTATTGCATACATTTGGAAAGAAATAACAAGTTGGTCATTTAAAATAATAGTGGCTTTACTTATTGGAGTTGCTATTTCTTATTACATTACAATTGCTAGACCAACTGAATCACCAGAAAGTTATCCTTATTTATTTCTATCAGGCTTTATCGCAATAATTGCCATGATACTTCCTGGAGTTTCAGGAGCTTTTATTTTATTATTAATGGGTTCTTACCAAACAGTAATAGGAACAATAAATCAATTTCGAGAAGGCATAACAAGCATGAATTTTGAAATAATTGGTCAAGCCTTATTAAAACTAATGACTTTTGCATTAGGTTGTATCATAGGTTTAAAATTATTCTCTAAAGTGCTGCATTGGATGTTTGATAACCATAAAAATACTACTTTAGCATTGTTAATTGGATTCATGATAGGGTCATTAAATAAAATATGGCCTTGGAAAGAAGTTTTAGAAACTAGAACAAATAGTCATGGTGAAGTTGTTCCCTTTTTAGAAAGAAGTATTTTACCACAAAATTTCAATGGAGATCCACAAATTTTAACAGCTATTATTATGTTAGTTTGCGGATTTGTTTTAATTTTCGGATTAGAAAAAATAGCAAACCAACTAGGTAAAAACTAATACTTTATGCCAAAAAAGAAGAAAAATAAGAAGCAAGTTAAATATGGACTATTGGGTAAAACATTAGCTATTCTTTTCTAAAAAATATTTTTCAGAAAAATTCCAATTATTACATTTTGACAATTGCGAATATTTGAATTTTGATCTTAAAACAATAAAAGATTTCCCAAAAATAATAGCTGAAACTAAAGGCTTAAAAGGAATGAATGTAACCATTCCTTACAAAGAAGAAGTAATTCCTTTTTTAAATAAATTATCTAAAAACGCTAAGAAAATAGGAGCTGTTAACACAATTACTATTTCAAAAAAGAAAAAATTAAAAGGCTACAATACAGATTTTTACGGATTTAAAAAGGCTCTAAAACCACTTTTAACACCTTCACATAAAAAAGCATTAATTCTAGGAACTGGAGGAGCAAGCAAAGGAATTGCTTTTGCTTTCCAAAAATTAAAAATTGAATATGATTTTGTTTCCCGAAATCCAACAGAATTTCAATTTTCCTATGATGAATTAACCCCTGAAATTTTTGCAGAATACCAAATTGTTGTTAACACTACTCCTTTAGGAACACATCCAAAAATTGAAGAAGCTCCTCCTATTGATTATGCTTTATTTACCAAAGACCACATTGCTTTTGATTTAGTCTATAACCCAGAAGAAACTACTTTTTTAAGAAAAGCCAAAGAACATAGTGCCAAAACTAAAAACGGTTATGAAATGCTTATTTTTCAAGCAGAAAAAGCTTGGAGTATTTGGAATGGGTAGTTTTTTAGTGCTCAGTGTTCAGAAGATAGTGTTTAGTGTTTAGTTAAAAGTATTCAGTTAACAGAATTTACTATCAATATTTTGAAAATCGTAAAAAATATTTTTTCCGTTACTTATTTTTATAAGTGCTTGTATTTTAGCATTTATTATTGAAGATAAGTATCGAAAACATATTTATAATTTATATACTTTTTTTTCTAAAGGAAAAATAGCTTTTTATACTACAAAAGAGTTTAATTTCGCAAGTAATTTTCTTTGTTTATTCGTCATCAATTTTTACTGTCCTTCTATATTTCATTCTCAAAGAACAAACTATAAAGCAAATTGCAATAAAACTAATTATTTGTTTTCAGTAGTTTTACTTTCAGTCATAATGATTTGTTATTTAGATAGTATATTAAAATTAGCTGAATGTACTGCTTGTTTAGATGGAAAAAGAACTTTAAATCTCTATGACATAAATACTGATTTCATATTTTCGTTAAGTCTGATTTTTGGTTTGTTTCCTTTTCTCTTAAAAAATACGCTATCCTATTTTAAAAAAATGAAGCAATCAAAATAATTTATTAAAAGTCTTCGGCAAGCTCAGACTGACAAAAAATTTTGTTGAAAAATATAAAACCAAAAAAACAACCCACTTCCCTATTTTAACCCTGATAGTAGCGACAGCATATTGAACTTGTTTCAATATCTATAGCGAATAGCAGGAAAATGGATTACAAATAACCCCTAAGCCATTCGTTCCTTAACAAAATACTGGTTTTTCTTTGAATTTTGCGCATCCTTTAGTATCTTCGAAACTTATTAGTAACCTTAAGCATTTTAAAATGTTAGAAGAAAAGAATGATAACCTGCAAGAAGCAGATGTAGAAAAAGTTGAAGCGTCTCAAGAAAATGTAATTACCATAAGCAAAAATGCTTTAGAGGAAATTGATGATTCTAACGCAGAAGAGAATGAAGACGATTCAATTCAGGATAAGCATGTAATTCCTATGCTTGATTATGACTCACTTTCAATGGAAGAGCTTACTAGTGAGTTAGATAAGCTTGTGCACAATCATAAAGTGATGGCAATTAAGGATCACGTGGAAGAAATTAGAAAATCGTTCATGAATCAATACCATCATTTAATTGATGAGAAACGTGAAGAATTTAATGCTTCTAATACTGATGATAATGCAACTTTTGAATATCATTTCCCTTTAAAAAACAAATTTGATGCGGCTTATGATAATTATAAAACGAATAGAAATAATCATTATAACCAGTTACAAAAGAATCTTAAAAGTAATTTAACGATACGTAATGAAATTATTGATGAGTTAAAAAATCTTGTGGATGGAACTGACGAATCACTTTCTATAGGTGATATGTTCAAGAAAATGAGTGATATTCGTGAGCAATGGAAAAATGCTGGTCCTATTCCTAGAGATAAATACAATATTGTTTGGAATAATTTTCATTTTCATGTAGAGCGTTTTTATGATTTAATCCATTTAGATAAGGAAGCTCGTGACCAAGATTTTAAAAATAATTTAGAACAAAAACAAGCCATTATTGAGCGCGCTAAATTATTATTAGACGAAACTGATATTATGAAGGCTTTCCGTGAATTGCAGTTATTGCATAGAATTTGGAAAGAAGAAATTGGTCCTGTTGATAGAGAATCTAGAGAGGTTATTTGGAATGAATTTAGTGAAATTACAAAACAAATTCATGATAAACGTGAAGCTTACAATGGTTTAGCCAAAGAACGTGAGGTAGAAAATCTTGCTAAAAAGAAACAAATTATTGTTCAAATTATTGCTTTAGGTGAAGAAGATATACAATCGCATAACGGATGGCAAAACCAAATTAAGAAAATGGAATCACTTCGTGAAAGTTTCTTTAAAGCTGGTAAAGTGCCTGCTGAAGTAAATGAAGATACTTGGGCTGAATTTAAAAATGCTGTAAGAGGTTTTAACGTTCATAAAAATGCGTTTTACAAAGATATCAAACACGAACAACAAGAGAATCTTACTAAAAAAATTAGTACTGGTTGAAAAAGCACAAGCTTTAAAAGATAGTACCGATTATAATACTACAACTCCAATCATGAAGAAAATTCAAGACGATTGGAAGAAAATTGGTCATGTTCCTCGTAAATATTCAGATAGCATTTGGAAAGATTTTAAGGAAGCTTGTAATGCATACTTTGATAGAATGCACAAAGAGAAAAATGCTGAGAACGAAGAAGAAATTAATGCTTTTGAAGCAAAAAAAGAATATCTTGAAAATTTAAAATCTTTCGAATTAACGGGAACACATAAAGCTGATTTAGAAGCTATAAAAGCGCATATTGAAGCATGGAAAGCACTAGGCAAAGTTCCTTTTAACAGAAGACATATTGAAAGTAAATTCAATAAAATTCTAGATGCTTTATTTGAAAAGTTGAGCTTATCTAAAAAAGATACCGAAATGATGAAGTTTGATGCTAAACTAGATCAGTGGGTTGATAATGAAGATGAACGTTCAATTGAAAAAGAGCAATTTTTTATTAGAAAGAAAATTGATGAAGTACAAAATGAAATTTTCCAATTAGAAAACAATATTCAGTTTATAAGTAGTAGTTCTAAAGGTGGAAATCCTTTTTATAAAAGAAGTACAAAAAAGCATAGAAAAACACAAAGACGAACTCAAATTATGGAAAGAAAAATTAAGTAAACTAAGAGCTATTTAATTTAATTTTCACCTGATATTAAATCCTATTATGAAAAAACATAATGGGATTTTTTTTGTTTTAAAATCTCATAATAAGAAGACAGTTTTCAAAAAGTACGTATAAACACGTACAAAAAAGGCCTAAAAATACGTATTTATACGTATTGATTGCCTTTATCTTAACAATTAACTTTGAAGCTAAGATGTAAACAAGTAGCAAAAAAATATTGCTAGCCAAATTAATAAAAATTAATTACAGATTATGCAATCATTAAAAATTGGTCTTACCAACAAAGAAGGTAAAATAATTGGTTTTTTAACCGATAGAGAAGTCATAGAAAAGCTCTATATTACTTTTGATATTAATAAAGTAAGAGAAAATTATTTTAAATTCCATATTAAATTTCCAAGAGGAAAAAATAAAGAGATAAAAACACATAGTTTTAAAGAAAACAATCAAATCGTTCTAAGTATAAAACTAGATCGTGAAAATCATGTACAATATCTATTCGAAGAAGGTTTAGATATGGATGATCTTTTAGATATTCCAGAAAATGTGATTCCTTATAAATTTAAAAAACTAATTGCTAATGCTTTATTATTATCCTAATAAATTTAGTATTTTAGTTTTTTAATATCATAGCACTTGAAAACAAAGCAAATTTTACTCGTTTTATTTTTTTATAGGATTAATTGTCTCTGGAATACACCCTAAAGAATATTTCACATGGTTCTTAGAAGTACTTCCTGCATAATAGGGTTAGTTGTATTGCTAGTAACTTATAAAAATTTCAGTTTACTCATTTTACTTATGTTTTTTATTCTCATTCATTGTTACATTCTCTTTTTAGGAGGACATTATACTTATGCAGAAGTACCTTTTTTCGATTGGTTAAAAGATACATTTGAATTGTCTCGAAACAACTATGATAAAGTAGGTCATTTTGTACAAGGTTTTGTTCCAGCTATGATTACAAGAGAACTTTTCATTCGTAAAAGTGTTATTTCAAATAAAAGTTTCTTCAATTTTATTATAGTTTCCATCTGTTTAGCCATAAGTGCTGCTTATGAATGGATTGAATGGTGGGTTTCTTTGTCTACAGGTGAAGGTGGTGATGCTTTTTTAGGAACTCAAGGCTACATTTGGGACACACAATCTGATATGCTTTTAGCAACTATTGGAGCTATTTGTATGTTGGTTTTCTTGAGTAAAAGACATGATAAGGCTATTTCAAATCTAACTTAAATGCTACAACTCAACTTCTCCCCTTTTCCTGTTTTAGAATCAGAACGATTAATTTTTAGAGCTATTCGTGATACTGATGTTCACGAAATTTTCGCCCTTAGAAGTAATCCTGAGTTAATGCAATATATTCCAAGACCTTTAATAACTAATTTAGAAGAAGCATATGCACACGTCAAAATGATTCAAGATAAAATTGATACAAATGAAGGAATAAATTGGGACAATGACAGAAAAAGGAAACGATAAATTAATTGCATTAATAGGGTTTTATAAAACCCAAAACGAAAACTATCGTTCTGAAATTGGTTATATGCTATTACCAGAATATCACAATAAAGGATATATTTCAGAAGCAATTAAAACCCTTTTGGATTATGGGTTTACCAAAATGGGTTTACATTCAGTAGAAGCAATTATTGACCCAAGAAATTGGGCTTCTGAAAAAGTATTACTAAAAAACGGATTTGTTAAAGAAGCTCATTTTATTGAAAATTGCTATTTTGAAGGAAAGTTTTTGGATAGTGTCCATTATTCAATAGTGAAACAGAATTATATAAAGTAAGAACTCTTTAAGAAAAATAGATATGAACAAAAACACTATAATTAATTTAATAAAAGAGTATGTACAAATTTTCATAGGAATTATTATAGCGAGTATTGGTTTAAAGGCTTTCTTGTTACCAAACGGTTTTTTAGATGGTGGAGCAACTGGTATTGCTATTTTATTAAGTGAAAAAGTAAATATCGATATTTCTGTAATTCTAGTTTTAGTAAGTATTCCTTTTTTAATTATTGGAGCTTATACCATTCAAAAGGGATTCTAATAAAATCCATTATTTCCATTGTAGTTTTATCCATTTCAATAAGTCTAGAAACTTTTCCTATAATAACAGAAGATAAGTTACTAATTTCCATTTTTGGAGGTTTATTTCTTGGAGCAGGAATTGGTTTAGCCATTAGAAATGGTTCAGTACTTGATGGTTCTGAAATATTAGGAATTTTTATTTATGATAAATTTGGTATAAGCATTGGTAAAACCATACTCTTTTTTAATATCATACTTTTTGGAATAACAGCAGTAGTAATTTCTAAAGAAATTGCCATGTATTCGATATTAACTTATATTGTAACTGCTAAGATAATTGATCTTGTTATTGAGGGTTTTGAAGATTTTGTAGGATTTACAATAATTTCACGTTATTCGGAAGAAATTGAAGATGCGCTTACTACTAAAATAGGTGTTGGAGCTACTGTTTATAAAGGTACGAAAGGATATGGTTCCTCTGGTCAACAAAACGAAACGAGAATAATTCATACAATTGTTAACCGCATTGATATTAGAAAAACATATCGCTTAATTGATAGTATAGATAGTAGTGCTTTCATTATTGAGTTTGATGTTAATAATGTAAGAGGAGGAGTTTTAAGAAGGTATTTTAATCCTAAAAAACAAACAAAATTAGCGAGCAGAATTGGAACAAAAACTAGTTGATAACTTAAAATGAAAGAAAATTATTTAATAAAAATTACCTAAAATAAAAATATGACCGAATTTGAAAAACAGTTTAAAGAAGTTCAAGAACTTTTACATTTTGAAGACTACAATCAAACCGTAAAAAGACTTATTGATTTTACTTTAGACACAGAAAAAATAGAATATTACAAGAAAACGAATGATTTTTAAATTGGTTAGATACCAATGAAAATAGTGAAGAAAAAAAGCAAAAAATAGGAGTTTTATTAAGTGATTTATATTCTTTTTTGAGTACCAAAACCGAAAACGAACATCAAACTATCATTACTGTTGATAATGTAAAGAAAGTATATAATTCTAATTTTGCTTTAGGACCTATTTATTTGGAAATTAAAACAGGAGAAATTATAGGTTTAGTGGGAGAAAATGGAAACGGAAAAACCACTTTATTACGAAGTTTATGTGGAGAATTAGTACCTACATCGGGTTTTATTAAATACCATTTTGATTACGAAGATTTATATGATTTAAAAACGAAACTCGTTTATATTCCACAACGCACAGAGACTTGGAGAGGTTCTATGTATGAAAATTTAGAATTTACAGCAAGTTGTTATGGTTATTTGCCTGAAGAAAATAATTTAGTAATTGATTTAATAATTACGCGTTTTAGGATTGCGAAAATTCAGAAAATATAATTGGAGTGGTTTATCTTCTGGTTATAAAATGCGTTTTGAGTTGGCTCGAATGTTACTTCGAAAACCAAAAATTTTACTTATTGATGAACCATTGGCAAACTTAGATATTCTAGCCCAACAAACTATTTTAGATGATTTTAGAAATATTGCCAATTCTCCTTTTAGACCTATTGCTATTGTGTTGAGTTCCCAACAATTATATGAAGTGGAGAAAACTTCAAATCAAGTAGTGTTTTTAAAACAAGGCTCGCAAAAGAATTTGAATACCGAAAATGAAACTACTAAAAATTGTATTATAGAATTTGAAAGTTCGCAAAGCATCAGTGAATTGAAAGGTGTTTTTACAAGTATCAACATTATTTCATTAGAACAAAATGGAGGAACATATATTGCTCATTTTCCAGATACTATTACCATGAACGACTTTATGAAGACGGTTGTAAATCAATCGGTTTCTATAAGTTATATACGAAATATTTCCAATTCTACTCGTCGCTTTTTTGTGAACTAAAATTTAAAAACTCATGTTTAAAGATATACAAAAACAACTTTTATTAAAATACCCATTGCTTTGGAACACCAAGTTTATTCCAATGATTGGTATTGGATTACTATTACATCTCATTTTCTTCGGTTTAGGTTTTCTTGATGGAACAATTGATTTCTCCAATAAAACAAAAATTGATATTTCTGTATTTTCAGTACTTATTGGAGTATTATTAGCTCTTATTATCGTTATACTTTGGCTAGTAAATTATTTCAAAAATAACGCTTTAAAATCTTTTTATAGCAAATCTAAAAATGCTTTATTTTACGAATGGTTCCAAATTTTCTGTATTAGTTTAGTACTAATTAGTTTCTATTTGCCTTTTAGTTTTGGTAAACAACTCCATCAAAAGAGCTATTTTTCTTTAGAAGAAACTAAAAAAAGATGTGAAATAATCAGCATAGCAGATATTTTCATAGATGGAAGTTTTGCAGAAACTGAAATTGATTCTGTAGCTTCTGGATTATTGATAGGAGCAACAGCTATTGCGGTTGATTCTATTCCAATGGAAGAAGAATATACAGAAAATTATGATTATGATACAGCAACTGGTAGAGTTCATAAAGATTACATAATTTTTAATGGTAAAAAATATGATGAATACTCGTTATTAAATAGAAATATTTTTGAATTTACAGTTTTTAATAAAGAAGAGGATTCTTTGAATGAAAGAAAAGTAAAAATGTGGTTGCACAATAATGAAAAAGAGAAAGTAAAAAACTTATGTTAGATTATCTTAAAATATTGAAAGAACATCAATTAAAAAACTAATCTTTCCTTAGAGAAATGGTTTGACATAACTTATAAGGATCCCGAGTTTACTAAATTTTTATACATTACACCCTATTTAGACGAGTATGAAACTAACAAGTATTATGATTACACAACTAATGAAAAAGCTTATTCAAATAATGAAGATAAATATTCTAAATACTTTGTACAACAAAACGTTTTAAAAGAGAAATATGATACTGTTTCAGATGCTCATACTAATCCATTTTTTAAATATGAAGAGTTACTTTCCTTTTTATATGGTGCTTTAGGCTTATCTTTATTTATTTTTTCCTTTAGAGTTACTACTGGAAAAAGTTGGCTTATCTCAATTGTTGTTACTGGAATTTTAAATATTTTTTATGGAATATTTTCTGCTGTAACTTCAACAGGAATAACTTATGTTGTTTTAATACTTCTTACTATAATTGGTTTTGGAATTTATTATTTTAGCATTTTTATGAACAGAAAAAGTATCCAATTAAGTAGAATTGCATTAAATGTTTTTATTTGGTCTTTTACTGCTTTTGTGCCCATTATTTATTTTTTAGTTTTAGAAAATTATAGATATAATCATAATGATTATTATATTGATTACAACAAAAGTTATTATAATAACCCAATTTACATTTGGATTAATGAACATATTGTAGAAATGTTTGCATTAAACTTTTTATTTGTAGTTATTATGCTTTTCTTTTTAGCTAGAAGTATTAGAAACTGGAAAGGATTAGCAGAAGAATAAGATGATAATTAAACTAAAAAATAACGGAATTTCAGCATCAATAAATTCTTTTGGTGCTGAATTAATTGCTCTTATAAAAGGAGAAACGAATTACATTTGGACAATCGACACCAAGTATTGGAACAAAACTTCACCTATTCTTTTTCCAATTGTTGGTAGATTAAAAACGATAGTTATACTTTCGAAGGTAAAGAATACCAACTTACAAGACATGGTTTTGCAAGAGATAACGATTTTGAAATTATACATCAAACTGAAAACGAAGTCGTTTTATCGTTTAAAAGTAATGAAGAAACAGTGAAAATTTATCCGTTTCAATTTGAGTTACAACTGGGTTATTTGCTTACTAATGATGAGTTAGTTGTAAGTTATACTGTTATAAATACTACAGAAGATAAAACAATACTATTTTCGATTGGTGCGCATCCTGCTTTTGCTATTGATAATTCATTTAGTGATTATTCCTTAGTGTTTGATAATGATTTTTCATTTGAAAGTCATTTATTAGAAAACGATTTATTCTCTGGGAAAACCAAAAGTATTGTTTCCAATGAAAATAAAATTGCATTAAACTATGAATTGTTTAAAGATGACGCTTTAGTATTCAAAAATTTAAAATCTACCGAAGTCTCCTTACATTACAAAGACAAACCTCATCTAAAAATGAATTTTGAAGGATTTCCATACTTTGGCATTTGGACTAAAGAAAATGCACTCTTTTTATGCTTAGAACCATGGTTTGGACATGCAGACGAAACAATAACAACTGGAGATTTAGCTATTAAAAAAGGAATAATCAATATAAATTCTGATGAAATTTTCAGCAGTAATTATAAAATAAAGCTGTTGTAAGACAGCTTTATTTTATACTATTTTATGAATTCTATGTAATGGAATTACAACACCTTGTTTTAATATAATTCGATTATCAGTAACACCCCAAATCGTAGTTTCTGTCATTTTTAATGTAGTGTCATCTTCAAAATAAATTTTCATTTTAAGATGTTTCTAAATTACCAAGGGCTAATGCTCTCTCTAAATCTGTTTTCCTTTGAGAAACCTCTTCTTTTTCCTTTAAAACTTCTGTAGCAGGAAAATGTAAAGAAGCAATTTGTTCTTTGTCGATTTGTTGAAATTGTACAATCATATTAGAAAAAGATTTAGGTTAATAAATTAAATTTACGAAAAAAAATAATTCGATTAAAAAAAATTCACAAAAAAACCGTTTTAAGTTTTAAAAAAACGGTTCGTTACATATTTTTAATATTCTTATTAGTGCACTTTTACTATAAGTACATCTTTAATTCCTCTATTCTCTTGAATATCAAAATCATTACTTTGGGTTTCCCCAACGATAATGATTCCTTTATCGGCAATTTCTGTAGCATCATAAGCAAAATCAAAG
Source organism: Flavobacterium sp. (assembly GCA_012032075.1). Classification (GTDB taxonomy): domain Bacteria; phylum Bacteroidota; class Bacteroidia; order Flavobacteriales; family Flavobacteriaceae; genus Flavobacterium. The sequence goes on along the minus strand of JAAURU010000024.1, from coordinate 4,007 downwards.
TTTGAACCACCATAAGTGTTTTGCCAAAGTAAATTTCCAGATGGAGAAATTGTAAAAACCCAAAAGTCATTTTCTCCTTTATTAGTAAGATTTTCTCCTCTATAATTAACATTTATTCTATGATGTCCATTATTATTAGTGTTTTCAATATTTGTACTTCGAGTATGACCAGAAATAACAAAATTACCGTTTGCCATCACTTTGATAGAGTTGGCAGTTTCACTAGAAGAACCTCCATAAGATTTATCCCATAATTTCGTTCCGTTATCATCGATTGAAATTATCCAAACATCATTTTCACCTTTATTTTGAGAAACATCACCATTAGAACTATCTGAAGTTCCCACAATTAAATAGGTGTTATTAATCGATTTAGCAATTCCATAAGCCTGATCTAACTCAGAACCTCCATAGGATTTTTTCCATACTAATTCCCCTGTTAGATTTATTTTTACAACCCAATAATCATAACTTCCGTGATTATCTGCAACATCAAAATCATTACTTTCAGAGTAACCAACCATTATAAAACCTTCATTATTAGATTCTACTACATCAAAAACGCGATCATTTTGTGTCCCACCAAAATAACAATCCCATTGTTTTTCACCATTAGCATTTAATTTTAAACCATAATACTCTCCTACTCCATGTAGAACACCATAAGCAGAACGATTAAAACCAGAATAATCAGCATATCCAACAACAAAATAACCACCATCTTTTGTAGCAATAATTTTATGAGCGTGATCGTGACTAGTAAATCCGTAACTTTTTTTCCAAATCATAGTTCCAGAAGCATCGGTTTTAAATATAAAAAAATCGTGCATTCCTAAATTACTAGGCACATCTCCATCGCTACTTTTACTGTAACCAGCAATAACCAGTGAACCATCGTTATTTTCAATTACACTATATCCAAAATCATCTAAAGAACCTCCATATGTTTTACTCCATAATAAAGAGCCTTTTTCGTCATATTTTGTTAACCAAATATCTTCAACAAGACCAACTTTATTTGTAACAGCACCATCATTACTTTTTGTATAACCAATAACAACAAAACCACCATCTTTAGTTGCAGTTACTTCTCTTACATTTTCTTCATTTGAACCTCCAAACGTTTTAGCCCAAATTAATTTTGCGTCAAAAATATTCTGACTCAAATCATTTGAATTGTCATCTTTGGAACAAGAAATTAGAAACAAACCACTTAGTAGTAACAATAAATTTTTCATTATTTTATAATTAATTTTTGCACAATATTCCCATTAATATTCAGTAGATAAACTCCCCTAGCAAAAGAACTTACATCAATTTGGTAATCCAAAGTATTAATATTCTTAAAAGATGCAATAGTTTTTCCTAAAAGATTATTAATTTCAATTGAATTTATCGTTTCATTCATTTTAATGGTAACCAAACTACTTGAAGGATTTGGATATATTGAAACAATATTTTTCTCAAAATTTGTAGTATTTAAAGTTCCTCCTTTTTTAACCACAAACAATCCACTTTCAATATCACTAATAATTATATTCCCACTGGCAAAATAAGGATAAACACTCCAAGCTCCATTAAAATTTCTTGAGTTGTTAGTTGGATAAGTATCAAAAAAAGCGGTTTCATTTAAATTTCCATTTTCAATATTAGTGATATCTACCAAACGAAGTCCTGCACGATAATTTGCTAAATAAAAATCATTTCCTTTCACATAACCATTATGATCAATAGCTGCAGTAGGTCCAAAATAATTGGTTTTTAATACAGGATTATCTAAATCAGAAAGATCTACTACTATTGTTTTGTATTGAAGAAAAAATTAGACTCATCAGCTTCATCTCCTAATAAAAAATATTTTTGATTTTCTGTCAACCAACCTTGATGTGTATAACCTGTATTTGAATAGGTAAAAGTTGAAATTAGTGATACATTATTCTTATTAGTAACGTCTAAAATAACTAGTTTATCTTCATTAGAACCTAATAAAATTTGTTTCCCTGTATGTTGTGAATCTGATCCATTATAAACTACAATTTGCGCATCGTGTGTATAACCTTGTGCGTTATATTCTGTTACAAAAACTGGATTTGTAGGATTTTGAATATTTATAATATGAGGACCACCTTGTCTAACACCATTTCCTGTAGCACTATAGGTCCAGTATCCTATGGCATAAGCGTATCCATTTACCTCGTCTATGGCAATATTATGACATTTCCCAAAACCCAAGTAATTAGCATCTGAAGTAAAATTTATTGGTGGAGAAACTACATTTCTTAACTTGGTTAAATCAAAAATTTGCATTCCATGACCAGCAGCTTCACTAACAATAAATGCATGATTATTATACACTTTTATATCTCTCCATAAACTATTCACAGTTGCGGTTGGTAATTTACCTAAATATATAGGATTTGTTGGATTTGAAATATCTACAAAAGCGGTGTGGCTTGTTAAACCTACAAGAGCATATTCTTTTCCATTTAATGGGTCTGTCCAACCCCAAATATCATTTCCTTCTTGTCCAGTAACTACACCTAACTGAGCTAAAGATAATTGAGATTGTAAATCAAAATTATTACATGGATAAGCTCCAGCAAAACCAGAATTACAAGGGGTTTGAGAGTAGGTTAAAATACTAGTTAATAAGAGGTCAAAAAATATAATTTTATTTTTTTCATTGGATTTTTTTATTTACATACAAATATAATTTATTTTAAATAGTTACAATTCTATTTAACAATATAAAAGCGGTCTAAATTACTTTAAACCGCTTTTAAAAATTAATATTAATTTTTATTTATTCTACAGCTAGTGAAGCATTTATATTACCATAACCATATTCAGAACTTTTGTTAGAATATAATGAAGAAGATTGTCTTAATTTAGTTAAAACTTGATCTTTATTCCAACTAGGATTTTTCGACCAAACTAATGCCGCTATTCCAGCAGTTGTAGCCGTTGCAACTGATGAACCTCCAACATAATCGGACTGATTTTCATAATAACTCAAGACAGGAGCAGTATTCCCAGAACCTGAACGTTGCATAACCACAGTAAATTCTATTTTACTACCAGAATGACAATTTGAGCATTTATTGTAACCTGAACCTTCTTTTATTCCAGTAACAGCAACCGTTTCATTCATCCATGCAGGAAAGATTACACCGACAAAATTAGTAAAACTTGTAGATGTTCCACCAGCGCAAAAGATTAATTTTCCTCTATTATTAGCATATCGAACTCCATCCTCAATTCGACCAACAGAAAATATATGTCCCATTGACATTGAAATAATTTTTACAGAAGTGTTATCACCAAGACCTACAAAATGCTTTTTGAACACCTTTTTTGTTCTTGATAACCATCTAAAACTACATTAGAAGCTGCTCTATAAGAAATTAAATTTGCATTATAAGCTACTCCAACTGGTAATCCTTTATTATTTCTTGGTGCAGCAGCTGTAGAATTCATACTTGTTCCATGACCACATTTATCATCTGATCCATCTGTAGAGGTTGACCATGGCCAAATTGAATCTACATAAACTCCAAATTTTTGAATTGATCTACCAGAAGAATCTCCATTATTAAAATTACTTCCTAACAAAGATTGATTAGAAGAAACTCCAGAATCTATTACACCTATAGTAACTCCAGCTCCAGTACTTTTAGACCACGCAGAAGGAATATTATGCTCATAAAAAGTCCATGGAACTTTTGCATTTGGAGTTATAGTTGTATAATCAGCTGAACTTAAAGTTTCCGATTCAAATCCACATCCTGAAGAACCAGAACTTGAACTTCTTTGTGCTCCATTTTCTTCTTCAAATTGGAAAAACTTATAATCTCCAGGTTCAATGTATCTAATATTTCTGTATTTTCTTAGTTCAAATAGTGTTTTTTGGTCTTTCACAATAACATCCATAATGTTTAATATTGGATCTTGATTCACAATAATTTTTTCAGATGGATTTGATTCGTATCTGTAATTAATTTTAAGAA
>JAAURU010000410.1 GCA_012032075.1 Flavobacterium sp. | reverse complement strand
CTTTGAATATAATAGGTGTAGGAATAGGGTTTTATTTGTCTAATGCAATAGGGGAAAAAAAGGATTATTCACACTATTTTATTTTTATTGCAGCTTTATTATACATCTATTCTACATATTTGAAAAGAATAGTTATAATTAGTAATGTAGTTGTAGCATCTGTTTTATCTGTAAGTGTTCTTATTTTAGGAGTTTTTGATTTGTTTCCTGCTATTTATGAAGGTAATAAAGCGCAAATGCAACAAGCTTTTAGTGTACTTTTTGATTATGCTGTTTTTGCCTTTATCATTAATTTAATTAGGGAAATTGTAAAAGACATTCAAGATACTGATGGAGATTATAGCTCTGGAATTCAAACAATTCCAATTATTTTAGGAAAAACAGGAACCTCAAAATTGCTAAGTGCTTTAATACTAGTTTCAATACTACTTTTACTATATTACTTAAACAATAACTTACTTGACTATAAATATGTTTTTCAATATGGATTATTATTTATTGTTGGTCCTCTACTCTATGTTATGATAAAATTATGGAGTGCTAAAACCAAAGAAGAATTTAAGCATGTAAGTACGGTTTTGAAACTAGTTCTCTTTTTCGGAATACTTTCCATTGCAGTAATCACTTATGCTATAAAAAATGCTCAAAGATAAATTAAACCAATACAACATTATACTAGCTTCGGGTTCACCCAGAAGACAGCAGTTTTTTAAAGAAATGGAAATTCCTTTTACCATTCAATTGAAAGAAATTGAAGAAATTTATCCAGATACTTTAAAAGCAAAGGAAATTACCAATTATTTAGCTGAACTGAAAGCAAATGCCTTTGGTAATCTAAAAGAAAATGATATATTAATTACAAGTGATACAATTGTTTGGCATGAGGAAAAAGCATTGGGTAAACCCAAAGATTATAAAGATGCATTCAATATGCTTCAATCAATGTCTAGTAAAACACATGAAGTCATTACTTCCGTTTCATTTAAAACCAGTAATAAAACTGAAACTATTCACGAAATTACTAAAGTAACTTTTAAAAAACTATCAGATACTGAAATCTCCTTTTATTTAGATAATTACAAACCTTTTGACAAAGCTGGTTCTTATGGTATTCAAGAATGGATTGGTTTAATTGGTATTTCAAAAATAGAAGGTTCTTATACAAATGTTGTAGGTTTACCAGTTGAAAAAGTCTATTCAAAATTATTAGATTATGCTAAAATTTATTGATAATCCATATTTACATCAAGAAATACTCACTTTTATAGTGATATGTATATTATTTATTTTACGAATTTTTTCTTCTGAACTTATAAAAAAATTTGCGCGACTAAATGATGCTTTAGAGCATAGAACTAGATTAATTATTAAGTATATTAATATACTATTGGGAATTCTTGCCATTTTTTCAATTGTAATTATTTGGGGAGTGAAAAAAGATCAAATCTTTCTATTTATATCTTCCACATTTGCAGTGGTAGGTGTAGCTTCTTTTGCACAATGGTCAATTCTAAGTAATATAACAGCAGGAATTATACTTTTCTTTTCTTACCCATTTAAAATAGGAGATAAAATAAGAATTTTAGATAAAGATTTCCCCATTGAAGGAGAAATTGAAGATATTAAAGCCTTTTATATTATCATCATTACTAATGAAGGTGAAGAAGTAACTTATCCTAATAATTTGCTCATGCAAAAAGGGATTTTGAAAATAACGTCAACTTTTGAAGATAAAGAATTTACAGATTAAATGAAAACTACACCAAATCCATCATATAGTATTACCATAAAACTAAATGATGTAGAAGAAATTAATACAATATTGATAGATGCTTGTCATGAATTAAAGTGGAAAATAATTTCAAATGTAAATAACCAAATTCAAGCTTCTACTTCAACCTCTTTAAATCCTTGGGGAGAAACAATTACAATAATTATTAATCAAACTCAAATTGATTTCATTAGTTCAAGTAATGGAAATCAATTGCTTGATTGGGGTAAAAATAAAAGTAATTTAAAGAAAATAACAGATATACTTTATAATAAAATTGGTAATCATTTCATTGATTATAGTTCTAATTTCAAAGATTCAAAATCTAATACAGTAAGTGCAAAACAAAATCCACAAGTAACTCTTATTTCAATTTTAAAACCTAGCAAAACCTATTTAGTAACTCCTTTATTATTACTACTAAATATTATAGTTTTTATATTCGTAATATTTGATGGTGCAAGTTTTATTTTTCCAAATGCAGAAAAAGTTATTGAATGGGGTGCAAACGATAGAACATTAACTATAAATGGAGAACCATGGAGGTTAATAACTTGTTTATTTGTACACATTGGAATTATACATTTAGTATTAAATCTCATAGCAATTTTATTTGTAGGAAGCATTTTAGAACCTTTAATAGGGAAAACAAAAGTATTAATTGCTTTTCTAGTTACAGGAATTTTAGCAGTTGCTGTAAGCTCTATTTGGTACACATTTACAATAAATGCTGGAGCTTCTCCATCAATTTATGGTTTGTTTGGAGTACTTATTGCATTATTAACAACAAACAATGTCTCTAAATCAATAAGGTTACCAGTTTTAATTTCTATTATTTTATATACAGGCTTATCAATTATTATTAGTTTTTTAGTTGGTTTTGATTTTGTTGCAAATAGTGTTGGTCTATTTTCAGGGTTGATTGTTGGTTATATCTTTTATTATGGAATTATAACAAAAGAAGTTAAAACAAATTTATGGATTCATACCTCAATAATTTTCTTAGGACTTTCATTTTCATTTTTGATAATGAAAGAAATTCCAAATCCTATAAAAAAATATAACACAAAATCAAAAAATAAAGTTGACTATTTTAAACTTTATCAAAAGAAAATGAAAGATTTTGAAACAAATGAAACACTTGCAATAGAAGTTTTTACTCATCATGCTGAAAATAAGGAAGCTTTTTTAGATTTTATAATGATAGAACTATTTGGTATTGGGAGGAAAATTTAAAAATTACAACAGAAATTGAAACTTACAGTTTACCAGAACAAATATTAGAAAATAACAAAATTGTAAAAGAATATACTAAACTTAGAATCAAACAAACAAAATTAATGTATGAAATGGTTGCTTCTAAAGAGGAGAAACATACAAAGGAGTTTTTAGAAATTGATCAAGAAATCAAAAATGCCCTTTATGAAATATCAAAGTTTAAATAATTGTTAAAAAGTCGGCAATTCGTTCTTGCTTTTTTAATTTTATCAATTATTTAATAAATAGTTATAAAAATATTGAAATGTCAAAAAAATATACAATTGTTCTAGTATTGTTGTCTTTTTTAGTTCAAGCACAAGCACCCAAAAAACTAAGTTCAAATGAAATTTTTGAAGAAATTCAAAAGTTAAATTTTTTAGGCAAAGTATTATATGTAGCGGCTCATCCAGATGATGAGAATACGCGTTTTAATCACTTATTTTGCGAATCATTATCATGCTGAAA
>JAAURU010000023.1 GCA_012032075.1 Flavobacterium sp. | reverse complement strand
ACAGGAATAGGTGGTGTCTTTTTTAAATGTAAAGACCCAAAAAAAGTAACAAAAATGGTATCAAAAGCATCTTGGTTTAGACACTAATCCTTATGGAGCTTCATTGAATGGTATGAAACACCAAATAGCAAAGATAAAGCACAAACACAATGGACACCTTTTGCAGAAGATACAAAATACTTTGAACCTTCAACAAAAGACTTTATGATTAATTACCGTGTTGAAAATTTGGTTGCACTTATTGAAGAATTAAAGAAGGAAGGTGTTACGATTGTAGATGAAATGGAGACTTATGATTATGGGAAATTTATCCACATTTTAGATTCTGAAGGTAATAAAATACAATTGTGGGAGCCTATTAATTAAAGGTTAAAAAAAATGTATCCAAATTGAAACCATAATTTTTTTTTTTCATTTCTTAAAACCACTTTCTAAACCACATTTATGCTTATGTAAATTTGGTTGCTATATTGTTTGCCAATTACTCATAACTTTAAAAAAAATGTCAAAAAAAGGATATATCATGACAGAAATATGAGTAATGTTTTGCTTGTTAGCTTACTATGATTATTTTTTCATATAGGTTGCACTTCGGGAACTTGTGTTATACCAAACACAAATATAATACAGTCCAATTTACATTATAGGATTTTTTATAATTATTTTTGGACTATATTATAATAGTGATTATGCCAAGTGTAAAAAGATAATTATTAAGGAAACTGAAAAAGAAATCAAAATACTACTAAAAGTGTCTAACTCTTTTATTGGTCAACGCTTGAGAGTTCTCTTGATTTTAAAACAGAATGAAGAAATAGGTATTTCTAAACGAGAAGTAGCAAAATTAGCAGGGGAGTCGGGAGAATTTGCGCAACTGAAAAATCTCGTTTAAAGAAGAGATTTTTTTTTGGTTTGTGGGTATGGAAAGTATTTTTGTGTTAGCGTTGTGGATATTTGAGTGATTGAGGTTGTTGCTAGAAGTGTAGTCTAGTCGATTATCAACAGTATTTATTTTTTTAGCACTTCATTTCTGTGATATTCCATATAATTTTCTCTTCCATCAATTGGTAAATGTGGAATTATTTTGTTGTCAGATATTCCAATTTTTGAATAAGTCATATTTGATAAAAATGGTGATAATATTGTCTTTTTATCGTTTGTGAATGATAAAAAGCCTCTATCAAAAAGTCTGTCAAATGTTGGAGTTAACATAAACCCATTAAATGGATCAGTTTTTCAAAATCATTCGATGCAATCCAGGGTTTTATGTGACTTGCAATTAATAGTCTGTCATCTGAAATTAATGTTATTGGACAAAATGGACATTGACCTAAAAGATTTTTTCTATATTCTCCTTGACCAACTCTTGCTCTAAAAATTTGTTTCTTTTCTATATTGTCAATTATTGTTTCCTCGATTTGTTCTTGTTCTTTTTCTAAAATATATGGATGTTCTGCTTCTCCGAAATAATCTGCAAATAATCTGAAATAGTAATTTAACTTTCCTTTTTCATCTATCAGTTTTATGACCGATATAAATGTAATGTTTGGCAAAGATAACTCTCTAATAATTTGTATGCTAAATCCGTTGAATTTACATAAATTCTTGGACCAGCAATTTGAGTTTGTTCGACTACTTCAATTCAATTTCTGGTAAAGCATCAATTTTAGCTTTTCTTTCGTTCCAAAGATTTGGTAAATTCTCTTTGTGAAGATAAGGTTGTTCTGGCTTTAAATATTCGATTTTGGTTTCTTCTAAATATTTTTGTAAATCTTGCTTTAAAAGAAAACAGGTAATAGCGAAGCCATTTCCTCCAAAAAAGTTTCTTGTTTCTTGTCCGTCTTGTCCAATGTATAGTTTTGCTTCTCCATTTCCTCCTCCAATTTTATTTTGTCGAACTACAAAACTATCTGCAATTGTAATTTTTTCTTTTGTATCAAGTACTTTAAATTCTTGTTTGTCAAGTATAATATCCATTTTATGATGCGAATTTTGTTACGTCCATTTGTTTTAGTATCGCAATTAAAACGTCAACTACTATACTGTTTCCAGCTTGTCTATACATTTGTGTATCACTTACAACTTGTTTAAAATCATCTCGAAAACCCATTAATCTCAAACATTCTTTAGGTGTTAATTTTCTAATTCTTCCAGAATGTGTAACATAGTTATCAACTCCAGAACGATGCATCTTGTGCATACTTTGCAAAAGCGGTCTTGCTACTTCTAAATCGGTTTTTACAGAAGTTTTAAATGTTTTTGTTCCTGAACTTAAAACATAATCTTTAGTCTTGTCTGATAAATAATATTTTTCTTCTACTTCGTTTACGTCAAAGACAAATTCGTTGAATTTACTTTCAATTTCTTCTTCAAAAACAAAATCACCGTGCCAATTAAATTGCTGATTTGCCTTTTGGCAAAGTGCAAATTTCTCCATTTATTTGGGTATATCTTTTTGTTCTATTTTTTGAACTTGTTACAAACTTTACACCTTTTTCTTTTAAATAATATTTACTATCTATATAATCTTCTAAAAAGTCTTGCATTTTATACTCTAACGTTATTCCTTCAGGAAATTGAAAATCTACAGAATTGTCTTTGAAACCAACAACAAAAATTCTTTCTCTATGTTGTGGCATTCCATAATTTTTTGCGTTTAAAACTTGATAGAAATATTTATAACCCAATTCATCAAAAGTAGCTTTTATAGTTTCAAAAGTATTTCCATTATCGTGGTTTAGTATTCCTTTTACGTTTTCAAATATGAAAACATTTGGTTGACTTTCTTTAACAACTCTTGCAAATTCATAAAATAGAGTTCCTCTTGTATCATCAAATCCTTTTCTTTTACCAACCATCGAGAATGATTGACAAGGACTTCCGCCAACTAATACATCCAACTTTCCTTTATATTTTTTTCCATCAATGTTACAAACATCATTATACCAATTTTCCTCTTTTATATCGTAATTTGCAAAATAACTTTGCTTTGCAAAATTATCTATATCACTTGCAAATTGAATTTTAGTTTTCAAATTCAGTCTTTGAAAAGCATATTCTATTGCACCGATTCCAGAAAACATTGTTCCGATTTTTATTGTAGCGTTTGGATTTGAAAATTCTTTTTCTCTCCAATCTTGTAAAAATTTAAAACTTTCTTGTCTTTGAATTTGATAGGCGAGTTGTTCATTGACAATATTTAGAACTTCTTTATATTCAGGATATTCTTTTAATTCATCAACTATTTTTGTTGAGTAATGATAATTTAAAAGTGTTTTTTTGTCTGTTTGTAGTATTTCACAAAGATTTTCAAAATGTTCCAAACTTAAACTTCTTTCGTTTTTTTCTACTTTTCCTAGTGTTGATTGGTCAATATCAATGTGTGATGCAACTTTTCTCAAAGGATAACCTAATTCGCTTCTGCGTTGTTTAATATATTCTCCAAAAGTAACTTCCATATTTTTATATTTTTTTATTCGGACTTATTTTGTCCAAAAATATGGAATGTTTTTTTGAAATCCAAATTTTGTCGTTTTCGGATGAAATGGCTTGTAACTCGTTTATATGAATAAGAAAGGCATACATTATTTAACCTACGTATGTTGTATATGTATGATACTTTATTCTTACAAATCTAAATATACAATTCATTCCCGCAATACGTATAAATACGTATTTTTTGCCCTTTTTACGCTTTTTTTATCTGTGTAAATACGTACTTGCGTTGTTTTTAGGGTAAAAAAGTTTTTTAATCGTGGTTATCTTTGTAAAAGTAAAACAAAAGAAACTACTAATTTTACGTGAAAGCGTAAGGGAAATAATTTTTATGGTGTTTAAGGTTTTTTAATGCTTTTTACTTTGTGAATTCTTGTGTTTTTGTGATCGTTGTTTAATTCGTTATTTGTTTAAGTTCATTAATTTGGTAACAATTTGTCTATTATTTTCTTTTGCAATGTCAATTGATTCTTTTCCGTTTAACTCTAAATAATAGGAACAGTAAAATAAATGATTTTTGATATTCAACAAATTTAGGATAATTATTGTAACATATTTGGATTATTTATATGCTGTTTCATTAAAAGAATGGCAGTTTTACAATTATTATTTATTTTGTAATCTTCAAGTAATAAAAATTTCTTTGGTTGTAAATAATTATCGTTAACATATATGTTTTCTATAACATCTTCTATTTTCGCTTTTTTTGTTTCTGTTAATCTAATATGAGTTTTAAATATTGTATCTAAATCATTTGGATTTATTTTTAGTTTCTGTTCTTGTTTTCTAATATATATAATGGCAAAATCTTGTAATATATTTTCGTCAGTTTTCAAAATTTTTTAAATCAGTTTTCTTCGACAAATAAACCGCATAATGTTTTGTTAGACTATCAAGTGACATTCCTTGAATCCAATTTTTAACAGATGGTAAATCTATGCATTCATTTCATTTTTCAAATTTTGGTAAGTTAATTTCAATTTCTTCTATTTTATTATATTCTCGAGTAATTTCTTTCTCTTTAATTTCTTTTTTACAACTTATAAGAAATGTAAAAGTCATTAATAAAAGTATGTTTTTCATAGGATGATATTCTTGAGAGGCATAATTATCGCTAACTTATATATATACTATTTTTTTACAACTAATTAAGTATTGCTTTGAGTTGCTTAATTACTTTTATTTTAACAAACATAACCTTTAATTTTTACTCTCACAATACGTGAAAATAAGTACTTGCCGTTTTTTAGAGCAAAAAGTTGTTTTTGTTTTTATGTAAGGGTAAATATAAACTAACTTCTCAACTCCGTTCGAAGTGACACTTGTGTTTTTTATGGTTTTTGTAAGGGGTTGTTTTTATATAGTAGGTACTTTTTCAATTACTATTTTATTTTCTACCTTGTCATAATAAGTACAAGTCATTTTTATAAGATCAACTATCCACTTTTCGACTCCTGTTTCGGCACAATGATTACAAAAGGTAAAATAGTCCGTTTCTCCTTTTTGATGGATGCTTAAATAGTGTTTAAAAAGTATCTTTGTCACTAGAGTTAGCAATTGTAATCTGTTCATATTTCGGTTGGGAATTTATTTTAAATTCATTTTTGCCGAAATAATTGGTATGACTGTCAAAAACCCAAGTTTCAAATGAGGTTACCCCCAATTCTTTAATTTCCTTAATGTATTCTGGAAACTCAGCTCCTGATTTTACTTTGCTATGAGCCCATTCGATTTGTTCTATTGTAAACATTGTTTATGTTGTTTAATTGTTAGTATGACAACTGCTATCGTATTTCTTCTAGATTATTGAAAAGCTACACTCGTAACTAAAAGATTTTGCGTTTGTAATTTATAATTATTGTAGGCGTAATTTGTGTTTTTTACTCCTACTGGTCTGACCAAACGGCCAATTCATTTCCTGCAGGATCGATAAAGTGAAATCTGCTTCCGCCTGGAAAAGAAAAAATATCTTTTGAAATTTTTCCGTTGGAGTCGATGATTTTATTCTTTATCAACTCAAGGTTTTTATGATATAAAATAACTAAAGCACCATTCAGAATGTTATCTTCCGATTTTTCAAATCCACCTTCCAGTCCACTTTCGGAAAAGGCTATATAATTAGGACCATAATCCGTAAAAGTCCAGTTAAAAGTGGTGGTGTAAAATTTCTTTACTTTCTCTAGGTCTTTTGCTTTGAATTCAATGTAATTAATGTGATTGTCTTGTATGTCCATTTTTCATTTATGTAATTTACTATGCTATAATTAATTAGCAACCACTTTTGTTTCTTTTGGCAGTTGCGTAAATTTAGAATAAAAAATTATAAGTATGAAACGCATTGGGAAATTGTAAATAATAGAAGGGGTGATGAAATGTCTCAGCAATAACGTTTTGGGTATTCGAGCGAACGTGCTTAAATTTTAATAATTTGCTAAACAATAATTAAAAGTCATCTTCTAATTGGATACAATTTTTCAGCCATTTATAAAAATTTTTGTAAATATCAGCATTTTCAGGAATACTTCTTGTTTCAATATATTCAATTAGTTCATGTTCATGTGACCAAACAATCTTATATTCTTGAGGTGTTTCTAAAATCAGAAATACAACACCTGAATCTCCCCAATCATTTAAAATGAGTATATTAGTTGGTAAGTTTATTGATTTTCTGCAATCTAGTGTTAACTTAACTGAATCATCAAAATTTTCAATTCCAATTCCCCCTTCACCATTTAATAAAAACCATTTTATCGAATCTGGTATTGAAAACCCTAATTGTTCTTCAAATGTTATTAAGTTTTGTTCTTTATAGGATGAACTTTGAGGAAACAAAGATTTATTTTTCTCGATTAATTTTTTTATTTTTCAATCATATTTGTATTTCTTTAATATCAATTTTTGAAGAAAAAGGTTTATTAGCTAGATTTATCAGTTGCTTCAAGAACGTTTCTAGTAGTTGCGTAAATTTATAACAAAAGTTTACAAGTACAAAACTGATTCAGAAATTATATATAAAAGAAAAATTGATTTGTGGTAGAAAAACATTTCTCTGTTAGTTTTGAATATTAGCTTTAGATTCAAAGTATTATTTATTTTTAGTAATGGACTTATAAAATATAAACAATGTGTTTCTTAAAAAAAGCGTTACAAAACAAAAAATCCTACATTTCTGTAGGATTTAAAATTTGGTGGGCGATGAGGGGTTCGAACCCCCGACCCCCTCGGTGTAAACGAGGTGCTCTGAACCAGCTGAGCTAATCGCCCCAATAAATGCTTTACTATTACCGTAATGCGAGTGCAAATATACAAGGTTTATTTGTATGTGCAAGCGTTTTTGAAAAAAATTATTTTTTTCTATCTTTACTAAATCAACTCTTGTTGTGTAATTAATCATGGTGATGTTAATTTCTTCATTTTGAGTTGTTTTACCTTCTATTACATATATTTTACCTTTTTTATACAATTGGTTACTTTTTGAAAAATCTACATCTCCATGTCGTAATGAGTTTCTAATATCGTCTAAATTTACCCAATTTTCTGCTAAAGTTGCTTTTGCTTCTGGTGAAAAATCTAACGATTTGTTGCGCAGTTCTTTTAATACACGACAATTAGGTAGATAGCAAAATTCTACCCCTTTTGCATCGGCTTTTGCACCTAGAAATTTAATAACAAAAAAGAGTCCTAATAAGGCTCCAAATAGATAATAAGCTAAACGATATTTGAATTTCATAGCAGAAATAATTATTTTTTTTGCAAATATACTATTTTGTATGCATTAGCGATAGGAATGGCATCCTTTTATCTCGTTCTTAAAACGGGATAAAAGATAGAATGGATAGCGCGACCGAAGGGAATGCCCTAAAAAACAATTAAATTAATATCGCGGTGTTCTAAATTGAACCAATCGGCAATGGATTTGTTAGTTAATAAACCGTGGTAAAAGTAAATTCCGTTTTTTAAACCTCTGTTGCAACGAATGGCACTTTCAATACCTCCATCTTCTGCGATTTGGAGTAGGAAAGGAGTGATAATGTTACTAATAGATAAAGAGGCAGTTTTTGAATAACGCGATGGAATATTAGGAACACAATAATGAATGACATTATTTTTTATAAAAGTAGGTCTTTCATGTGTTGTAACTTCTGATGTTTCAAAACAACCACCAGTATCAATACTGACATCGACAATTACAGCTCCTTTTTTCATGTGTTCGACCATGGTTTCGGTAACCACAATAGGCGTTCGGTTTTTACCACGCATGGCTCCAATGGCTACATCGCAACGTCTCAATGCTTTTAAAAAGTGATTTTTCTTGTATAGTGGAAGTAAAAATACGTTGATTTAATGTGTTTTGTAAACGTCTAAGTTTAGTAATCGAATTATCAAAAAACTTTAACAGTTGCTCCAAGCCCTATAGCTGTTCGAGCTGCATATTCGGCAACGGTTCCTGCTCCTAGAATGACAACTTCAGTAGGTGGAACTCCTGTTATGTTTCCAAATAATAAACCTTTACCTATGTTTTGATTAATCATTAACTCAGCAGCAATATGAACAGATGCAATTCCGGCAATTTCAGATAAGGATTTTACCGCAGGATATGAACCGTCTTCGTCTTTTATGAATTCGAACGCTAGAGCTGTTATTCTTTTGGTAGCCAATGCTTCAAAGTAAGCTTTTCGTTGGGTTTTTAATTGAATGGCAGAAATAACAATGGTTTGTGGGTTCATCATTTCGATTTCTGGAAGTGTGGCTGGTTCTACTTTTAGAATCATAGGGCAACTGAATACTTTTTTTGTATCGCTTGTTACTTCTGCACCAGCATCGGAATAATCTTTATCGGTATAACTTGAACTTTCACCAGCTCCAGCTTCTATCATTACTCGGTGTCCATGAGATGTCATGGAGCTTACAGCATCTGGTGTTAGACAAATGCGTCTTTCTTGATAAGAAGTTTCTTTTGGAATACCAATGAATAAATCGCTTTTGTGTCTTGTGATTTCCAATTTCTCTTCTTGGGGAAGCAATTGCATTTTTGAAAACGGACTAAAAGTTGACATGTTGTTATTTGTAAAGTTGAGCCAATTTAGGAATTATTTTATACTTTAGAAAATAGAATTTAGAAAAAAGAGAAAAGAAGAAAGAATATAGAAAAAAGAGCAAAGAAAAAAAGAAAGAAATTTTAACAAAATGACGCGTTTTATTATATTAATTAATCTTTATAATTTTATTTATACTAGTTTTTAAGAATCAATTCTCGTGAACCGTCTTTGTTTAGTTTCATGCTTATACTGGCATGATCTATAGGAATAAGATTAGGTGTTTTTTCGGGCCATTCTATAAAACACCAGTTGCCTGAATAAAAATATTCATCTATTCCCATATCGTAAGCTTCTTCTTCGCTATTTAAACGATATAAATCAAAATGATATACAATTTCTCCTGAAGTTGTTTTGTATTCATTTACCAATGAAAATGTAGGACTACTAGAATTGTCTTTAACACCTAATTGTTTTACTAATTCTTTAATTAAAGTGGTTTTACCAACACCCATTTGTGCATGAAAAGTAATTACTTTTTTTAAACTTGGATGTGGCAAGGATTTGTTTTGCAGTAACTTGTATTTCTTCTAAAGTAAAGTTTATAATCATATAATATACTTGTATTGAATGTGATTTTAAAATAATTACAACTGTCAAAACTGAACTTATCAAAGTTCTTTTTATTTTCATAAGTGTCTTCGACAAGCTCAGACTGACAAATTGTACTATATTTATTCTATTTTGGTTCCAAAACTAAAAATGGAATAATCATTCTTCTAATGAAATTCCACCATGTTGGTATGTGTTTCTATAATAACTTACATAATGATTGAAGTTATTCACATAGGCTAAAAATAAGTCATTCTTAGCAAAAATAAAAGAACTACTCATGTTTAACGAAGGTAAACCAATTGTTTTAGGGTCTTTTACTGCGTAAACATCTTTGTCTTCATAGGTTAAACTTCTTCCAGTTTTATAACGTAAATTTAAACTGGTGTTTTTATCACCAATTACTTTAGATGGATTTTTACAGTTTATGGTTCCGTGATCTGTAGTTATGATTAGTCTAAAACCTAGTTTTTGCGCTTGCTGAATCATATCTAGCAAAGGTGAGTTTTTGAACCAACTTAATGTTAATGAACGATATGCTTTATCGTCTGAAGCTAATTCTTTTACCACTTCCATTTCGGTTTTTGCATGAGAAAGCATATCGACAAAGTTGTAAACAATCGTTGTTAAATCATTTCCTTTTAAACCTTTGAAACTTTCGGCTAGTTTTTTACCATCTTTGAAATTGGTAATCTTATAATATTCTTGTTTAATAGTAAGTCCTAAACGTTTTAATTGTTCAGTTAAAAATTCTCCCTCATATAAATTTTTTCCACCATCATCTACATCATTTTTCCAATATTGCGGAAATTTCTTTTCCATTTCTAAAGGAGTTAATCCAGAAAATATAGCATTTCTTGCATATTGAGTTGCTGTTGGTAAAATAGAGTAGTAGCTTAGTTCTTTTTCTAATTTGTAATGATTGTTAATGATGCCTTCAAAAGCTTTCCACTGGTCATAACGTAAATTGTCAATCACAACAAAAAGAACAGGTTTATCTTTTTTACGAATTTCTGGTGCAACTAATTCTCCAAATAATTTATGGGATAAAACAGGTTTATTGGCTTTTTCGTCGAACCAATCTTCATAATTACGTTCAATGAATTTACCAAATTGGGCATTGGCTTCAACTTTTTGACTTTCTAATATTTCAATCATTGCTTGATCTGAAATGTTTTCTAATTCCATTTCCCAATAGATAAGTCTTTTGTATAGTTCTGCCCAATCTTCGAATGAACGAACCATTGCCATGTCCATAGCAATTTTACGAAACTCCTTTTGGTAATCTAAAGTTGTTTTTTCTGAAACCAAACGCGAATTATCAAGGTTCTTTTTTAAACTCAATAAGATTTGGTTTGGATTTACTGGTTTAATAAGATAATCGGCTATTTTTGAACCAATAGCTTCTTCCATAATATATTCTTCTTCACTTTTAGTAATCATGATTACTGGAACAGAAGATTTTTTTTCTTTGATTTCAGCTAATGTTTCTAAACCACTCAATCCAGGCATATTCTCATCTAAAAAGACAACATCAAAATTATTTTCTTCAAATAAATCAATAGCATCTTGACCGTTATTACAAGTAGTTACGTCATAATTTTTTTTCTCAAGAAATAAGATGTGTGGTTTTAGCAAATCAATTTCATCATCAACCCAAAGTATTTTTATTTTGTTCATTCGTTTAAAATTTATGCAATTTAATACATAATAAACGAGGATTAAATTAAAAATTGCATAAAAAAGAAACTATTATAAAATTTTTAACTATTTGTTGTAAAATTGACTATTCCAATTGTATTCACTCACATTATTTCCAGATTGAATAATCGTGTAAAAAGTTACAGCAATAACTGATTTCCAAGTGAATAGAAAGATTACCAATTGATAAGGAACGGATAAAGAATCTGATTTGAATAAACTGAAAAAATAGGTAAGGAAAATACTGACAATTAATGTAGTAACTGTTAAATTAAAAAGATTCTTAAATGGTAAGGCTTTTAATTTTCTAGTCCAATGTATATCGTTTCCCCAATAATCTAAAAGATAATAGTAACCATTTCCTAAACTCATAAATAATAAAGGATCATCATAATTGTTGAGTTTAAAGTTGTTTTTAGGTGCTACTATCTTAAAATGATTTATTTCAGTTTCATGAGTATTCTCAAATGCTCTAATAGTTTGGATAACAGATTTTGGATATTCGTTTTTGTAATATTTAGTATCCAAAAAGCGTAGTCTATTAGAAATACATATTTTCTTTATGGCATTTATATGATAAATTTTCTCCGTTTCTAGTTTGTCAAAATTGAACTGATTTGAAAGTGTATCGTTTGATACATTTAATCGTTCCAAAATACTTGTTGATTTTTCAATCTTAAGCATTGGAAAATTAAAACTTATATTTGATAAGGAAATAATTGCTTTGCTATTTATAGTGTCCAATTCTTTTTTTAGTGAAAATGTAGTCTTCATGTTTCAAAGTATTGATTATAATTGTATTACAAATTTACATTTTATCTATATATAACGCTATTAACATTCGTTAAAATTAAAGAACTTTTGTGTAAGAATTGTTTAAATAGAATACCTTCTTATTGATGTTTAGAATACTCATAAAAACCCTATATTTGTTTTAAAATTACTTAAAAGGTGAACGTTACAAATAAACTTAAAATATTTAATGATCCTATTTATGGATTTATCACTATACCAAATTCACTACTTTACGATTTAATTCAACATCCTTATTTTCAAAGGTTACGACGCATTTCACAAATGGGAATGACCTATTTAGTTTATCCTGGAGCTCATCATACTCGTTTTCATCATGCATTAGGTTGTATGCATATTATGCAAAAAGCAATTCAAACGTTGCGTTTTAAAGAGGTGTCAATTTCTGATGAAGAAGAAAATGCCTTGTATATTGCTATCTTATTACATGATATAGGTCATGGTCCATTTAGTCATGCTATGGAACACAGTATAGTAGAAGAGGTGCATCATGAAGAATTATCTTTGTTATTTATGGAACAACTCGATATTGAGTTTAAAGGTAAATTAGCATTAGCTATTCAAATTTTTAAAGGGAAATACCATAGAAAATTTATGTTGCAACTAGTTTCTAGTCAGTTAGATATGGATAGAATGGATTATTTGCGAAGAGATAGTTTTTACAGTGGTGTTGCAGAAGGAAATATTAATAGTGAGCGTTTAATCCAAATGATGAACGTGCAAGATGATTATCTAGTAATTGAAGAAAAAGGAATTTATTCGGTTGAAAAGTTCTTAATGGCAAGACGTTTAATGTATTGGCAAGTGTATTTGCATAAAACTTCAGTAGTGGCCGAATTAATATTGACCAAAATTTTAAAACGTGCCAAAGAATTAACTCAAAAAGGAATTGCATTAGAAGCTAGTAAACCCTTGCGTTTTTTTATGGAAAACAAGATTTCTTTGAATGAATTTAATTTTGATGTTTTAACCACTTTTGCTCAACTAGATGATTATGATGTTTTAAGTGCTATTAAAAATTGGCAATTTCATGATGATTTTGTGCTTTCTACTTTATGTAAGATGATAATTAATCGCGATTTGTTGAAAATTAAAATGGTTGATGTAAAACCAAATAAAGAAATTTTAGAAAAATATAAACAAACATACAGTAATTTGCATCAACTAACAGATAAAGAAATGGATTATTTTATTTTTAAAGGTAAAATAAAAAATCAAGCTTATAGTAAAGTAAGTGAGCCTATTAGAATTGTAAAAAAAGACAAAACAATAGAGGATGTTGTTGAGGTTTCAGACCAATTAAGTTTAAAGGCATTATCAAAACCAGTAACAAAGTATTTTATATGTTTTCCAAAAGTACTATTAGAAGCTTAAGTATTTAATTTAATTTTATATTTTTGTCAGATTAAAAATAAGTCATTTATTTAAATAAGAAAATTGCATTTCCATTTTGCAGATGGATAATTTAAAAGCATTTAATGAAATTTACAGCAGCGCAAATAGCAGGTATTTTAGAAGGTGAGGTAGTAGGCAATCCTAATGCTGAAGTTTTTAAACTAGCTAAAATTGAAGAAGGAATAGGAGGTTCTTTAACTTTTTTAGCCAATCCTAAATACAACAGTTATATTTACACGACAAAAGCAACAATAACAATTGTTAATAAAACATTTTTTCCCGAACAAGAGATCAATACAACCCTTATAAAAGTTGAAGATGCTTATAAATCTTTTTCTAAGTTACTAGAGTATTATAATCAGGTTAAATTAATGAAATCAGGAATTGAACAACCTTCTGTTATTTCAGATAATGTTGTTTATGGTGAAGGGCTTTATCTAGGAAGTTTTTGTTATATTGGTAAGAATGTAACTATAGGAGAAAATGCAAAAATCTATCCTAATAGTTTTATTGGAGATAATGTAGTTATAGGAGATAATTGTGTATTTTTCGCAGGAGTTCGAATTTATTCAGAAACTGTAATAGGAAACAATTGTACAATTCATTCTGGTACAATTTTAGGTTCCGATGGATTTGGTTTTGCTCCTCAAGAAGATGGGACTTATCAAAAAGTTCCACAAATAGGTAATGTTATAATTGAAGATAATGTCGAAATAGGTGCTTGTACAACTATTGATAGAGCTACTTTAGGTTCAACAATAATTAGAAAAGGAGTGAAACTTGATAATCAAATTCAAATTGCTCACAATGTTGAAATCGATGAAAATACTGTGATAGCTTCTCAAACAGGAATTGCTGGTTCTACTAAAATTGGTAAAAATTGTATGATAGGTGGTCAAGTAGGGATTGTAGGTCATATAACAATTGGAGATAATGTTAAAATTCAAGCACAATCTGGTATTGCAAAAAGCTTAAAAGATAACGAAGTAGTTCAAGGTAGCCCTGCTTTCAATTATGCTGATTTTTCAAAATCCTATGTTCATTTTAAGAACTTACCAAAAATTGTAGCAGATTTAGATAAAATAAAAACAAACAACTTATAAATATTAAGAACTCATGGTTAAACAACGAACCATCGCAAACGAAATTTCACTAACAGGAGTAGGTCTTCACACTGGGCAAGAAGTAGTAATGACTTTTAAACCTGCACCTGTTAATAATGGATTTACATTCACAAGAGTGGATCTTGAAGGACAACCCATAATCGAAGCAGATGCTAATTATGTGGTAAATACACAGCGTGGAACAAATTTAGAGAAAAGAGGTGTTATGATTCAAACACCTGAGCATGTTTTAGCAGCACTTGTTGGTTGCGATTTAGACAACATTATAATAGAATTAAATGCATCAGAACTGCCTATTATGGATGGTTCTTCTAAGTATTTTGTGCAAGCATTAGAAAAAGCCAGCATTGTTGAACAAGAAGCTGAAAGAAAAGTATATGTTGTAAAAGAAGTAATTTCTTATTTAGATGAAGCTTCTGGAAGTGAAATAACAATTATACCTAGTGATGCTTATACTATTACTACAATGGTAGATTTTGGTACTAAGGTTTTGGGTACTCAAAATGCTACGTTAAAAAGTATTGAAGATTTTAAAACAGAAATAGCCGATTGTAGGACTTTTAGTTTCTTACACGAGTTAGAAACCCTTTTAAACAATGGCTTAATTAAAGGAGGTGATTTAAACAATGCTATTGTTTATGTAGATAAGGAAATTTCTACCGAAACAATGGATAATTTAAAAAGAGCTTTTAACAAGGAATCTATTTCGGTTAAACCAAATGGTATTTTAGATAATCTAACTTTGCATTATCCAAATGAAGCGGCAAGACATAAATTGCTGGATATTGTAGGAGATTTAGCTTTAGTGGGGACACGTATTCAAGGGAAAGTTATAGCAACAAAACCAGGACATTTTGTGAATACTCAATTTGCTAAAAAATTATCAAAAATTATCAAAATTGAGGAACGTAATCAGATCCCTGTATATGATTTGCACAAAGAACCTTTAATGGATATTAATCAATCATGAGAATGTTGCCTCATAGACCACCATTTTTATTAATTGATAAAATTTTAGAATTAACAGAATCGCATGTAGTGGGATTAAAAAATGTAACTATGAATGAGCAATTTTTTGTAGGTCATTTTCCCGATGCTCCAGTTATGCCAGGAGTTTTAATAATTGAAGCAATGGCTCAAACAGGAGGAATCTTAGTATTAAGTACTGTTCCAGATCCTGATAATTATTTAACGTATTTTATGAAAATAGATAATGTTAAATTCAAACAAAAAGTATTACCAGGAGATACTTTAGTATTCAAATGTGATTTAATTACTCCTATACGAAGAGGAATATGCCACATGCAAGCTAATGCTTATGCTAATGGTAAATTAGTTGCTGAAGCTGAATTAATGGCACAAATAGCAAAAAAACAATAAGAAAAGTTTATAGTTTAGTGTTTATAATTACTACAATGATAAACAAAAAACCAGAAACAATTAACATAAAAATTTATGAATCAACCATTAGCATACGTTCATCCAGGAGCAAAAATAGCTAGAAATGTAGTTATAGATCCATTTACAACTATCCATAATAATGTCATTATAGGAGAAGGAACTTGGATAGGTTCAAATGTAACCATAATGGAAGGTGCACGAATTGGAAAAATTGTAATATTTTTCCAGGTGCAGTTATTTCTGCGGTTCCTCAGGATTTAAAATTTGGAGGAGAAGATTCTTTAGCAATTATAGGAGATAATACTACAGTAAGAGAATGTGTTACTATAAATAGAGGAACTATTGCTTCCGGACAAACGAAAATAGGGGATAACTGTTTGATTATGGCAACCGCTCATATTGCTCATGATTGTCATATAGGAAATAATGCAATTATTGTTAATGGTGTGGCTTTAGCAGGACATGTAACCATAGGAGATTATGCTATAATTGGAGGTTTAGCAGCTATTCATCAATTTATAGCAATTGGTGAGCATGCTATGGTTTCTGGTGGTTCATTAGTTCGAAAAGACGTTCCACCTTACACTAAAGCAGCTAAAGAACCTTTGTCTTATGTAGGAATAAATTCGGTAGGATTAAGAAGAAGAGGTTTTACAACCGAAAAATAAGAGAGATTCAAGATATTTATAGAATTTTGT
>JAAURU010000409.1 GCA_012032075.1 Flavobacterium sp. | reverse complement strand
TCTAGAAATCACAAATGGAATTGCACCTGCAAATAATAGAGTAATTTACTTAAAAACAAAAGGAAAAAAATCAATTCTTGTTATTACAAAAAAGACGGTAAAATAGAAAAATGCGAATTAGAAAAAGTACAAAATTTGGTTTTAGGAAAAATGACTGATACTGAGATTTATTCTATTCAGAAATTAATGGTTTCTTTATTTAATAATAAAGGAGGCAACATAAAAATGAAGCCATAAATACATAATGCTAATAACTTGTATCATCTAATTTAACAACACCATAAAAAGTTTTATATAAAAATATAAAATAACCTGCTAATAATGGTGAACCAATAACCACAATCGTTAACATATTTCCTAATGACTTCTGTGAGGAAGCAGCATTATAAATTGTTACATTATGATCAGAATGAATGGTTGATGGTAAAAGTGTTGGATATAATTGAAAAGCCACTAACATGAGCAAAAAAGCCATTGTTAATGACGAAAAGATAAAGGCATATAAATATTTTTCTTTGATACTAACCGAGGTACATTGGCTACAGCCAAAAACGCTAAAATGGGTAAAGCAAAGAAAATAGGATATTCTTTAAATTTATCAATTACACCAGGAATAAAAACTAAAGTATAACCAGAAGTAACTGAAAAACTAATGATAAAGAAAATCATACCTCTTTTTAGTAAAAATGTGAGTCTTTCGTGCAAACGACCTTCCGTTTTCAATAATAAAAAAATAGCCCCTTGGGTCATAAAAATGGATACTGTAGTTAATCCAACCATTATGGCATAAGGACTCAAAAACGAAAGGAATACACCACCTTGATAACGAAACTCATGACCAATTTCAAAACCTTCTAAAATATTTCCTAGCACAACTCCCAATAAAAAGGAAATGGAAATATTGGACACAAAATAAATAATATCCCAAGTTTTTCTCCACCAAAGCATTTCCTCAGCACTTCTAAACTTTATAGCTGAAGAACGTAGTATTAAAAATAACAGAAACAACATAAAAGGAACATACATGCTGATAACATAGTGGCATACATTACTGGAAAACCTGCAAAATAATGCTCCTGCTCCAATTATTAACCATACTTGATTAGCATCCCAAATAGGCCCAATAGCATTAATAGCAATTCTTCTACTTAAATCTTTTCTAAAAAACAAGTGCCAAGAACCAGCTCCATAATCAAATCCTTCTAAAATAGCATATCCTGAAAATAATAATCCAACTACTAAGTACCAAAGCGTGGGATAATCGATTCCTAAAAATGTTTCCATGTTACTTGAATTAAATTATGTCTAATGCATTTTGAGCTTCTTCATAAGGACCATGTTTTATTTTTTTATCAACGAATATAAAAACAACAAAAATAACAAAGCATAAACAACTGTAAACATAACTAATGAAAATACTATTTGATTAGCCGAAACTTCTTGTGAAAATCCTTGACTAGTTCGTAAATGTCCGTAAACTATCCACGGTTGCCTTCCCATTTCTGCTGCGAACCAACCGACTTGATTGGCTATTTGTGGTAAAAGTACCGAAAAAGAGAAAATCCATAATATCCATTTAGTTTCAAACAATTTTCCTTTCCACCATAAAAAACAAGCATAAAATGTTAATCCGATTAAAAACATTCCGATGGCAATCATAATATGATAAAATTGGAAAACCGCATTGACTTGACTTGGTCTGTCTTCTTTTGGGAAAGCGTTTAATCCTGTAATTGGAGCTTTAAAATCTTGATGTACTAAAAATGATAATCCTCCAGGAATTCCTATTCCAGTAACTTTTTGGTTTTCATTATCTACCCAACCTAAAAGGTATAAATCGGCTGGAGTTTCTTTTTCAAAATGACCTTCCATTGCCGCTAATTTTGCAGGTTGGTTCTTGGCTACACCATCAGCAGAACTATGTCCGGAAAGTAATTGTGAAAAGGAAATTACTGTTGCTACTAATAACGCTATTTTAAAGGCTTTTTTTGACAAATCAATATATCTTCCTCTTCTTAAATAATACGCATGAACACTTAAAACTATGAAAGCTCCTGCCAAGAAAGCTCCTTGCCAAACATGAATAATTCGGTCTAAACTAGATGGATTAAAAACCATTGCCCAAAAATCGGTTACTTCTGCTCTGGCATTTATTCCTTCTCCTACTATGTGATACCCAGCAGGAGTTTGTTGCCAACTATTAGCCACCACTATCCAAACAGCAGAAAACATAGAACCTAAAAACACACCTATTGTAGAGATAAAATGAACTCTAGGTGATACTCGGTTCCAACCAAAAAAGTAAAATACCTAAAAAAGTACTTTCTAAACCAAAAGCAAATAAACCTTCAGCTGCTAAAGCACTTCCAAAAATATCTCCTACATATTTGGAATACACCGCCCAATTGGTTCCAAATTCGAATTCCATGATTATTCCTGTAGCTACTCCTATTCCAAAAGTTATAGCAAATATTTTTAACCAAAAGCGCGTTAAAACTTCATATTCTTTATTTCCAGTTTTTAAATACAAGCCTTCCATAATGACCATAATCAAGCCAATACCTATACTTAATGGTGGATAGATATAATGAAAAGCAATAGTGAAGGCAAACTGAACTCGAGCTAATATTTCAACATCCATGGTAATGCATTTTATAGTTTTATAAGGCTGTATATTTTGGGTAAAAACCGACCTGTTTTTACTTTATATTTAGAATAATTAGAAAACTTATTTTGCAAAAGTGTTTCTTCATATTTGGATTTATAATGGAATAAAATGAGTAACAAAAAACTGATGCTCATTTTATAAACCGAAGCAAAATAAAAACTACTTCCAAAAGCTAATAGAATAATTCCAGAATAAATAGGATGTCTTACATATTTGTATAAACCATTTTGTATTAAATGGGCATTATTTTTTGGAGTTGGAAAAGGAGAAAGATTTTTATTGAGTTGTAAAATTGCTATAATGAAAATCAATAAGCCAATTATAGCAACTAATAAACGTAATGTTCTAAATAAAGTGGGAATTGGTAGTAAAAAAGCAAAATCAAAAACAAAACAGATAAACAAAAAAAATTGAATTCCTACAAAAATCAAGTCTTTATACTTAGTGTTCATTTTAGTTTTAAACTTTGTATAAAAGTACTATTTTTTCCTTTCTTTAGCAAACAAATTGATGAATAAACCACCCATTAAAACCACCATATGAAGTACTATTTAATGGTTTTTAATAATAATACGAAACAATATTATAATATAGTCCGAATTTTGTCAAAAAAAATATAATCATATCCACAGATACTCATTACTTCATTTTGTTAGTTGCGTTAACTGCTCCGGTAATAAAATCATCTATTTCTTCCAATGATTGATAACATTTATTTGAAAATGCTCTGTTTCGCATTTTGCCCATATTTTTTTAGCTGGATTAAGTAGTGCTATTTCTTGACAGATTCGTCCGAAGTTTTTTTGAATGTTTTTACTTGGTTTTCGTCTTTTTTAACATGGCTT
>JAAURU010000408.1 GCA_012032075.1 Flavobacterium sp. | reverse complement strand
CAGAGGGCAACTAACAAAGCTTTTAATTGAACCTAAAGTGATAAATGAAGTCAATCTAATAAATCTAGATGGTCAATTAAAAAAATAAATCTAATACCAATAGATACAAAGAACATAAGTTTTATTTTAGATTTTACAACTTCAAGAGGTTTTCACACATTAGAAATCATAAAAAAGGATGGTTCTATTTTAATTAAAAAAATGATTGTAGAATAGAATAAAAGTAGCCTAAATTAAAAATAGCTTTCAGTTTTTTGAAAGCTATTTTTATTATTTCTGCCTAAAGTAAATATCAATTGGCACACCCGAAAAATTGTAGTTTTCACGAAGTTTATTTTCAACAAATCGTTTGTAAGGATCTTTTACATATTGAGGTAAATTAGCAAAGAAAACAAATTGAGGTGTAGCAGTAGGCAATTGCATACAATATTTAATTTTCACATATTTACCTTTCAAAGCTGGTGGAGGAGTTGCTTCAATTATTGGCAACATCATATCATTAAACTTTGAGGTAGCAATACGTTGTTTTCTGTTTTCGTAAACCTCAACAGCTGTCTCAAGAGCTTTAAGCAAACGTTGCTTTGTTAAAGCAGAAACAAATAAAATAGGCACATCAGTAAAAGGTTGTAATTCTTCTCTAATTTTTCTTTCATAATCTCTAGTTGACATAGTATCTTTTTCTACTAAATCCCATTTGTTGACTAAAATTACAATTCCTTTTCTATTTTTTTCGGCTAACCAAAAGATGCTTTGATCTTGACCTTCAAAACCTCTTGTCGCATCTATCATTAGAATACAAACATCACTATGTTCAATAGCTCTAACTGAACGCATTACAGAATAAAATTCTAAATCTTCTTTAACTTTAGCTTTTCTTCGAATTCCAGCTGTATCTACTAATTTAAACTCAAAACCAAAACGATTGTATGTTGTATCAATTGCATCACGAGTTGTGCCTGCAATATCAGTAACCACAAAACGCTCTTCACCAATTAATGCATTTATAAAAGATGATTTTCCAGCATTAGGCCTTCCTACTACTGTAAACCTTGGCAAAGGATTTTCTTCTTCTTCAACTTCTGGAAGTTCTGGTAAAACCTCAACTAATTTATCTAGTAAGTCTCCTGTTCCACTTCCGCTAATTCCAGCAATGGTGAAATACTCTCCTAAACCTAAGTTATAAAACTCAATAGCGTCTTTTTCGCGTTGACCATTATCTACTTTATTAACCGCTAAAAGTATTGGCTTTGTTACTTTACGTAGTAATTTAGCTACTTCTGCATCCATTGGTGTAATTCCTTCTTCAGCATCAACCATAAAAATAATAGCATCTGCTTCATCAATAGCTAATTCAACCTGACGACGAATTTCCCCTTCAAAAACATCATCAGATCCTTTAATATATCCACCTGTATCAATTACCGAAAAGGCCTTTCCATTCCACTCACTCTTCCCATAGTTTCTATCTCTAGTCACTCCACTAACCGAATCGACAATAGCATCTCTACGCTTTATTAAACGGTTAAAAATGTTGATTTCCCAACATTTGGTCTTCCTACTATGGCTACAATATTGTTCATACTTCTTTTTTTGAAAGTGCAAAGATAATCATTTAGAATTTAGAAAAATTAGATTTCATTCTTCATCTTGTTTCTTAGCAATAATTATTGTTATTTTGGATAAATTACTGACAGTAAAAAGATTCTAAATTAAAACCATTAGACTGTTGATTGAAATTTATTTCGTATTTTAGTCCTATTAACCTTATACCCATGGATAAAAGTATTACTTTGAGAATGCGCTTTTATAGTGTTTCAAATAAACCTATTGAAATTATAAAAAAAGAATTTGAAGCACTAAAAGATAAGGTTGAACCAGACTTTAAAATTAAAATCTTAGATAATCATGTTTGGTTAAGTTTAGGTGTTTTAAGAAGAGAAAAATATTCTCCACAATTACATTTAGAACTTGAAAAATGGAAGATGGCAATACTGCTATTAACGGCTTGTATGGTCCAGATCCTGTTTTATGGACATTTTTTATGTTTCTACATTTTGTTGTTGCAACGGTTTTCATTATTTTTTCAGCTATAGCTTATTCAAAATGGAGTTTAAATCAGAAAAATAATATTGACTTAGTCATTATGTTTACTATGATAGTTACATGGTTTTTACTTTATTATATTGCTCGTTTAAATAGACGTAAAGGAATTCTTCAAATGGAAGAATTGCAAAATTTAATGGAAAAAGTTATACTTTAATTATTTTTGGTTATACCCAAAGCGACGCAATTGAAAAGCACTACTTCTCCAGTCTTTATTGACTTTTACGTAAGTTTCAAGAAAAATTTGTTTCCCAAAGAATTTCTCTAAATCAACACGAGATTGCATACCAACACGCTTTAAAGCAACACCTTTGTGACCAATGATGATTCCTTTTTGAGTTTCGCGTTCTACCATTATAACAGCACGAATTCTTATGATATTTTCATCTTCGATGAATTCTTCTGTTTCAATCTCAACTGCATAAGGAATTTCTTTATCATAGTTTAACAAGATTTTTTCACGAATGGTTTCATTAACAAAAAATCTTTCTGGTTTATCAGTTAAAGCATCTTTAGGATAAAAGGGTGGAGAAACTGGAAGTAATTCGATAATTCTATCAAAAACATTCTTTACATTAAAATTTTCTAAAGCCGAAATTGCAAATATTTCAGCATTTGGAACTTTCTCAGACCACATAGCAGCTTGTTCTTCTAATTGCTCTTGATTCGATTTATCAATTTTATTCAGTAATAATAAAACTGGAATTTTAGAATGGATAATTTTATTAAAGAAAGATTCGTCTTTTAACTCCTTCTCTCCTATTTCAACCATATAAATTAAAATATCTGCATCTTCAAAAGCATTTTTCACAAAACCCATCATTGAGTTTTGCAATTCATAAGCAGGTTTTATAATTCCAGGAGTATCAGACAAAACCATTTGGAAATCATCTCCATTCACGATTCCTAAAATTCTGTGACGTGTTGTTTGCGCTTTGCTAGTGATAATTGATAATCGCTCTCCTACAAGGGCATTCATTAATGTTGATTTACCAACATTTGGGTTACCTATTATATTTACAAAACCTGCTTTATGCATGAGATTTACCTTTTAAATTAAATTTATTAAACCAAATGTTCTCTGGACATTCTCCTCTTAATATCAAATCTATTATATTTACAAACCCTGCTTTATGTTCCATTTTAAAATATTTATGTTGCAAAGGTAGTCATATCAGTTGAATAGAAGAAATTTAAAATATTTTTCAAAAAATGTTTGCATTTCAATATAAACACACTATATTTGCACTCACAAATCGCGGGATAGAGCAGTAGGCAGCTCGTCGGGCTCATAACCGAAGGTCACAGGTTCGAGTCCTGTTCCCGCTACTAGAAAGCTTCACAGAATTGTGAAGCTTTTTTATTATAATGATGGAAGAATTTGTAGTTTTACATTCCTATTTTCTGAAAAACATGATAA
>JAAURU010000407.1 GCA_012032075.1 Flavobacterium sp. | reverse complement strand
ACTTTACTGTAATTTAATAAAAAATTTAACACACATTTTGTATATACAAATAAAAAAATAGTATTACATTTGTGCATACAAATTTCGTAAATACAAATGAGAATAGAAGATGAAATAAAAAGTACAGTTAGTTTAAGTATCACAAAAAAAGTAATTCTTAACATAACTTTTACGAGAAATTATTTTGGTGATAGTTTTAATGAAATTTTAAAACTTTATGAAATTTCAAGCGAACAATATAATGTGTTAAGAATATTAAGAGGACAGAAAGGGAAGCTTATTAATATGCAAGATATTCAAGAACGAATGGTTACTAAAAATAGTAACACAACGCGTTTGATTGATAAATTGCTTTTAAAAGATATGGTAGAACGTAATATTTGTCCAGCCAATAGAAGAAAAATTGAAATTAATATTACAAAAAAAGGATTGGATTTACTTTTAATACTTGATCCTTTAATTGAAGATTACGAAAACGGATTAACTAAAAATTTGTCAACAGAAGAATTAGAACAATTGAATTATTTATTAGAGAAAGTTAGAGAAAATTAATATGAGTACATTTATTGAAAATCAGAATTGGAGATACGCAACAAAAAAATTTGATGCCACAAAAAAAATCTCAACAAAAGACTTAGAAAAAATAAAAGAAGCTATACGATTAAGCGCTTCTTCTTACGGTTTACAACCCTATCAAGTTTTTATCATTGAAAATCCAGAATTAAGAGCAAAATTACAACCTGTTTCTTGGGGTCAATCACAAATTATTGATGCTTCGCAATTATTAGTATTTGCAAACATAGTTGATATAAATGAAAATCATATCGATGATTATATGGTAAATATGGCAAGCACAAGAGGAATGAATATTGAAGATTTAAAACCTTATGGAGATTTTATGAAATCTAAAATAATTCCACTTCCAACAGATGCTAAATCAACTTGGACATCAAAACAAACGTATATAGCTTTAGCCAATTTACTAAACGTTGCAGCCGAATTAAAAATTGATGTTACTCCTATAGAAGGTTTTGAACCAGAAAAATACAATGAAATTTTAGGATTAGATAAATTAGGATTAAATGCATCTGTAGTTGCAACTATTGGTTATCGTCACCCAGAAGATGCAACACAACATTATCCAAAAGTTAGAAAATCAAATGAAGACTTATTCATCACATTATAATTATAAACTTTAACTAAAAAACAATGAAAAATTTTAAAACAATCGCTTTAGCGTTAATCGCAGTAGTATCATTCTCATTGAATGCACAAACTACAAAAAAAGTAAATGCAGAAAAAAGTAAAATCGAATGGTTAGGTAAAAAAGTTACAGGGCAACACAATGGAACTATCGATTTAAAAGAAGGAGCTTTAGTATTCAAAAAAGACAAATTAGTTGGAGGAAACTTTACTGTAAACATGACTTCTATTAATACAACTGATTTAACTGGTGAATATAAAGGAAAATTAGACGGTCACTTAAAATCAGAAGATTTTTTGGAGTTGAAAAATTCCCTGCTGCTACATTAGTTTTTAAAACAGTTGTTGACAAAGGGAATAATGTAACAACTGTTACAGCAGACTTAACTATTAAAGGAATTACAAATCCTATCACATTTGATATAACAACAAATAATGGTGTTGCAACAACTAAATTAAAAGTAGACAGAACCAAATATGACATTAAATATGGTTCTGGTTCATTCTTTGATAATTTAGGAGACAAAACTATTTATGATGATTTCGAATTAGATGTTACATTAACATACTAATAAAAATAAATTGCTATGAAAAAAGTTCGAGAATTTCTCGAACTTTTTAATTTAAAATTTGTTGCAATAAAAACTTTACATATATTTGTATCTCAATTTTATCAAAATGAACACAATTTTAAATAATACTTGGTGGTGGAGCAACTTACGTCAGTCGTCGTGAGAGAAACCTCCTATAGTATAATTTAAATCAAAATACATAGAAAAAGGCTTGTCAATCACGACAAGTCTTTTTTTATTTTAAAAATCTAGTAAAATCGAACAACTAAATGAAAACGTACAAACTAAAAACAAATTTTAAACAAATACTTGCCGACACTATTACACCTGTAAGTGTTTACTTAAAAATAAGAGATAAATTCCCTAATAGTATCTTACTAGAAAGTAGTGATTATCATGGTAATGATAATAGTTTTCCTATGTATGTTTCAACTCAATAGCTTCTATAAAAGTCGAAAATCAAAAAATTGAAACCCAATTTCCAGATGGTTATTCTGAAATTATCCCAATTGATGAATCTGTAAATGTTGCCAATGAAATCGAACAGTTTTCTAAGCAATTTAAAACCGATGAAAATAGTTTTAAATTCATTACTCAAGGTCTTTTTGGTTATATTGCTTATGACGCGATTCAACATTTTGAGAGCATAAAAATTGCGGATAAATCTTCTGAAAACAAAATTCCTGAAATTTTTTATGCGGTTTACCAAAACATTATTGCCATCAACCATTTTAAAAATGAAGCGTATATATTTTGTCATTACGTATGAAAAAGAAGATAATAATAGATGAAATTCACCAATTATTACAAGCTAAAAACTTTACTTCTTTTACTTTTACCAAAGCAGGTGAAGTCATTTCCAATTTAACAGATGAAGATTTTAGCAATTACGTAACCTTAGCCAAAAAACATTGTCAACGAGGAGATGTGTTTCAACTCGTTTTATCCAGAAGATTTTCTCAATCTTTTAAAGGTGACGAATTCAATGTTTATAGAGCTTTACGAAGCATTAACCCTTCTCCTTACCTATTCTATTTCGATTATGGGAATTTTAAAATATTTGGGTCTTCGCCCGAAGCGCAATTAGTTATTAAAAATAATCATGCAGAAATTCACCCTATTGCAGGAACATTTAGACGAACAGGAAACGATGAAAAAGATGCCGAATTAGCTAAAAAATTAACCGAAGATAAAAAAGAAAATAGTGAACATGTAATGCTTGTTGACCTAGCTAGAAACGATTTAAGCAGAAGTTGTAACGAGGTTAAAGTTGAAAAATACAAAGAAGTGCAATTTTTCTCTCATGTGATTCATTTGGTATCCAAAGTTACTGGAAAATTAAAAGCCAATCATCCTTTTATGGAATTGGTAGCAAAAACATTTCCAGCAGGAACGCTAAGTGGTGCTCCAAAATATAAAGCCATGGAATTAATTGAATCTATAGAAAAAACAAACCGAAGTTTCTATGGTGGAGCCATAGGCTTCATGGATTTTGATGGCAATTTCAATCACGCGATAATGATTAGAAGTTTTTTAAGTAAAAATCACACCCTACATTTTCAAGCAGGAGCAGGAATTGTAGCCGATTCCTCTGAAGAAAATGAAACACAAGAAGTGTATAACAAATTAAGTGCGTTACAAAAAGCATTGGATTTAGCAGAAACGATATAAAAATGGTTTAAGTTTTAGGTTTCAGGTTTGTTGAAAGTTGAAACATGGAACAAAAAAAACATGAAACAAAAAACATTATGAAAATAGTAGTCATC
>JAAURU010000406.1 GCA_012032075.1 Flavobacterium sp. | reverse complement strand
TTGTTATTGCTTGGTTTAGATGAAATAGGGGTGTAGTCTTTTATAATTATTTAATAGGCTTAACTTATTTTTTACAATTATTTAGTACACAATGTCAGTCTGTCCCGAAAGCTTTTCGGGATGTCGAAGACATTTAAAAATAAGCATTTCGACATTCCGAAAAGCTTTTGGGAAGATGTGACAATTGAATAAAATCATATTTTAATAATCATTACCATTAAGTTATTTCACTACTTCTTTTATAATTATTTGAATCGCTCCATTACCGTTTTGGTATAAACTATCAAAATTAGTTTGTAATGCATTGGCAGAAATACAAATAGGTGAGCCGTAAGACTTATAATTTAACTGCATGGTTTTGCGTTTTAAAACTCCTTTTTGTCTGCTAATATAAGCTTCTGGGTTTTTTGTAATAATCATTAAAAAATGTTGGTTTACTACAGTAGTTGTATTTATCTCAACAATATCTTTCCAAGGAATTAAACCTGCCGAAATACCACTAGAAAAATCTGTAATTCCTTTTTCGTTAATTACTAAGCCAGCTTGTTTTTTGGTAATTTAATTAAATGGTAATGGCAATAGCTCCAAAAAATAAAAGCGCAATGCCCCCTATTATTTGTACAAAAACAGGATTGTCAAATTGCGTTGATTTAAAGATAAATAATATTCCAATAGCACAAAAAGCTAGACAACCTAACAAGGATACTATCATTTTTTTCTTACTTAACGGAATTTCGATTGGAGTGGAGTTCATAATTTTTTAGTTGAAGTTAAGTCTAAAAGTTTTAAAGTGTAGTATTAAAATCTAGCATTCAGTCAATAGTATATTTATTTCTAAACAGCCCAAAATATAAGGTAAATTTAATATAAAAGATTATATGTGCAATATTTCTAAAAGTTTTTTATGATCAACTTTATATTTTAGCCAAATTTAAGTATGTTCTATAAATTAGTGAATTAGTTCTGTTAATTGTTAACTAGTTTAGTGAAAAGTAGAACTAGTTTAGCTTTACAGGTGAACTAATTGAGTAAATAGGGGAATTAGTTTAGTAAATAAGTGAATTAGTTCTGTAACTAGTAGAACTAGTTTAGCACTATAGGTGAACTAATTCAATAAAAAGGTGAACTAGTTTAGCAAATAAGAAAACTTGTTTAGCTCTACAGGCGAACTAATTCAGTAAAAAGCTGAACGAGTTTAGCAAATAAGCGAACTTTTTAAGACTGAATGTTACATAAAAATGAGATAAAATCCGATGATATAATTATTTGTTTACCTAACCAATTTTAAATTACAACTATTTTTTGAAGTTTTGTAAATAATTTGTTACCATATTTTTATAACTAGCACCAATTGGTATTTCAATACTATTTACTTCTATATCATTCATAGTAAAAGCATTTACTTTAGATGTATTGATTATAAAAGATCTATGTATTCGTAAAAATGAATTAGACTCTAATTCTAATTCAAAATCACTTATCTTCTTTTTGGTAATAATTTTAGAATTATCTATCAGAACTATTTTTACATAATCTTTATCACTTTCAAAATACAAAATGTCATTTTTAGAAATAAAATGGTTTTTTATTCCAGATTTAACAAACAAAAATTGTTCTTTTATCTGTTCAGAAATTGTATTTTGTAAAACTAAATTTTCATTCAAATACTTATCGACTGCTTTAAAAAAGCGTTCAAAGGTTACTGGTTTTAGCAAATAATCAACTACTCCAAGCTCAAAACCATCTAATGCAAAATCGCGATATGCTGTAGTAAAAATAGTTTTTGGAGGATTTTTAATATTTTTTAAGAAATCAATTCCAGTCATACCTGGCATTTTTATATCTAAAAACAACAAATCAACACGCATTTGATTCATAATTTCAAAAGCTTTTAATGCCGTATTACTTGTTGCAACTAATTCTAAATTATTAATTTGTGTAATATAATTTTCTATTAATTTTACAGCAAGTGGTTCATCATCAACAACAAGACATTTAATTTTCATAAATTAGTTACCTATTTGATTAATTTTTAAAAGCACATAAAAAGTTTGACCTTTCTGTTCAATCATTAAGTTAAAAATTTTTTCCATATATCAAATCCAATTGTTTTCTAATGTTAGATAATCCAATTGTTTTGTTTGCATTATCCTTGTAATCTTTAGATACAGAATTAATTATTTCAAATGTAAAAATATTGTTTTTTTTGTGTAATATTTAATAGAAATTGAGGGGTTACCAATATCTTCACCAGCACCATGCTTAAATGCATTTTCTACTAAAGATAAT
Organism: Flavobacterium sp.; assembly: GCA_012032075.1. Classification (GTDB taxonomy): domain Bacteria; phylum Bacteroidota; class Bacteroidia; order Flavobacteriales; family Flavobacteriaceae; genus Flavobacterium. The sequence goes on along the minus strand of JAAURU010000406.1, from coordinate 1,256 downwards.
AATATTAGAGAAGGAATTTCAATATCATTATCAATCTCTGTTTTAATAACAACCTCTAATCTTTCGTCATATCTTAATTTTTCTAGAGATATGTAGTTATTTATCAATTTAACCTCATTACTTAAACTTATGAATTGCCCACTACTTTTATATAAAATATAATCTAATATTTCAGATAATTTACCAATTGATTCTGGTACTTTAGGTGAATTATGCAATGAAAGTGAATATATGTTATTTAAAGTATTAAACAAAAAATGAGGGTTTAGTTGTGCTTTCAATGCCTTTAATTCGGTTTCGCTTTTTTCTTTTGAAAGTAGTGACGCTTCCTCACTCTTTCTTTTATATTCCAAAAAAATCTTGACAAATAAAAACAAAAAAGCAATAAATAGCAAAACAGGAATATAATGTATCCATAGTTGCTTTAAATCAATTAGAATTTCAAAAATTGATTCTTGTTTAAAAGGTTCTTTTCTATACATTGGTTCTCCAACATAAACCACCAAAACTCGAGCTAAAACTGAAGAAAAATAAGTTACAAAATTAAAAACCAAAAAAGCTTTAAAGTACTTTCTTTTTAAGAGTAATTTTTCAGCTACATAATAGGTTAAAATGTATGAAGCTAAAACTTGAGGAATTAAAAGTAAAAAAGTTAGGAAAAATAATTCACTAAAAATATACCCGTTACTAACTAAGTAAAAAGAAATGTTTAAAATCAAATATGTAAGCCAAAACAATATATGCCTTACAAATCTGTTATTTTCAATTAATATTGTTAATTTAACTAATGATTTCATTTTGCTTTTTCACAAAGTTATTAGAAATAATTTTTAAGTAAATATTTTAAGACTAAAATGAAGTATTTAATGACCAAAATGTCTTTTTTAAATACAAATTTATTTTTGACCTATTTTTCTTTGTTTTTATAGGTAAAAATAGCTTTTATGTCTTCTCACAAAATTTGTTAACCATTTTTTTTGAAATTTACGCTACTTAATAATATTGGATATTTCATGTTCTAAATAATAATCTTAAAAAAAATAATTAATAATCTTGACTCAAATTAGTATTAAAGAGTCAAAATCTAAAATCTTAAAAAAATAAAATATGAGTCAGTTAACTAACCGAAGCGAAAATTCTCTTTTTGTATGATGTAAAACGTTGTAACCCCAATGGAGACCCTTTGGATGCCAACAGGCCAAGGATTGATGAGGAATCAGGCCGTTGCCTTGTCACTGATGTACGTTTGAAACGAA
>JAAURU010000022.1 GCA_012032075.1 Flavobacterium sp. | reverse complement strand
TTTCTAAATGCTAATTTTAAAATCATTTAAAAATATTCATTTTTCAAAAAAAGATTAAAAATTTTTTTTTTGATTAATTAAATAACAATAAATTAATTTAAAAAATATACATTTGAATATGTTAAAAAATTGGTCATAGAGGAGCAAAAGGATATGTTGTAGAAAACACATTAGAATCCTTTCAAAAAGCAATTGATTTAGGAGTTGATGCTATTGAACTAGACGTTCATGTTTGTAAAAGTGGTGAAATAATTGTTTTTCATGATTTTACTTTGGATAGATTAACCAATGGAAAAGGAGAAATTTCAAAATATACTTTGGCAGAACTTAAAAAATTAAAAATCGGTGAAAAATATGAAATCCCAACGCTATCCGAAGTATTTCATTTGGTAAACAAAAAATGTACTATTAATATTGAATTAAAGGGACACAATACAGCAAAACCAGTTGCAAAACTAATTGAAGAATATGTAACCAATGAAAACTGGAATTACTCTCATTTTATAGTTTCCAGCTTTCAATATGAAGAGTTAGCTACTTTTAGCCAAATAAATTCTAAAATCCAACTCGCAGTTTTAACACAAGCTAGTGTAGAACAAGCAATAGACTGGGCAAAAGAATTTAAAGCACAATATATTCATCCCCATTTTTCTTTATTAACATTAGATAATTGTAATTTTGCCAAAGAAAACGGACTTAAAATCAATACTTGGACAGTGAATGAAAATGCAGACATTGAACAGGTGAAAAAATACGATATTGAAGGTATAATTTCCGATTTTCCAGATAGAATTTAAAATTTCTATTAGAGCCAATTTTGTCAACGTTTGAAACTTTGACAAAGTTATAAATCAAACTAAGACTATGAACTCGAAATACGATATTATAATTGTAGGTGGTGGTGCAACTGGTTTTTTTACAGCTATTAATACGGTTGAAAAAAATCCAAAACTAAAAGTTGCTATTTTGGAAAGAGGGAAAAGTGTTTTAGAAAAAGTACGCATTTCAGGTGGAGGAAGATGTAATGTAACGCATGCTTGTTTTGTGCCAAATGATTTAGTGAAATTTTATCCAAGAGGTGAACGCGAATTAAAAGGCCCATTTAATCAGTTTTGTTCAGGTGACACCATTGAATGGTTTGAAAAACATGGAGTCGAACTAAAAATCGAAGAAGATGGGCGAATGTTCCCCATTTCAGATTCTTCCCAAACCATAATAGATTGTTTCATAAAAGCTACTGAAAAACTTAAAATAGACATCTTAACATTGCAAAGCGTGCAATCTATCTTCAAAAAAGAAGATAGTTGGAAAATTGATACCAATTCTGATACTTTTCAATGTCAGAAAATTGTATTAACTACAGGAAGTAATCCTAAAATTTGGGAACTTTTAGAAAATTTAGGTCATACGATTGTTCCACCTGTTCCTTCCCTATTCACTTTTAATATTAAAGATTCACGAATTAAAGATTTAATGGGTGTTTCTGCTTTAGCTACTGTAAAAGTAAAAGGAACTAATTTAAAAGCATCTGGACCTTTATTAATTACACATTGGGGAATGAGTGGTCCAGGAATTTTACGGCTTTCAGCTTGGGGTGCGAGAGAATTATATGACAAAAATATAACTTCACTTTACAAGTGAATTGGTTAAACGATTCCACTTTTGAAGAGTGCTTAGAAGAGCTAAAAGAATTGAAAGAAGTCAATAATAAAAAACTTATCTCTAAATTTTGCCCTTTTGATTTCCCAAAACGTTTATGGGAAAGTTTAACAGTAGCTTCATGTATTTCACCAGATTTAAAATGGGCTGATGTTTCAAAAAAACACTTGATCACTTTAGCAGAACAATTGACTAATGGACAATTTGAAGTCAAAGGGAAAAGTACCTTCAAAGAAGAATTTGTCACAGCAGGTGGAGTTGATTTAAAAGAGGTAAACTTTAAAACTATGGAAAGTAAAATTTTACCTAATCTTTATTTAGCTGGAGAAATTGTAAATATAGATGCTATTACTGGTGGTTTTAACTTTCAAAATGCTTGGACTGGAGGCTATTTAATTAGTGAAGCTCTTCAATAATAGACTACTATGATGTCTGTCTTAGCTTGTCGAAGACCATTTTCATCATATATAACTTCGACAGGCTCAGTTTGACATATATTTAATATCTTATCGTTCTCTTCCTCCATCTAAAATACCTTGCCAATCTTTCAATTCCTGCCATTTTCCTTCATAACACAATTTAGCTTGTCGTGGCCAAGTTCCTGGATTGTGAATTTGATAACGTTCTCCTGCTTTATCTAAAATCTGTTGACATCGATCTACTGAAGTTTCCGATAACGATTTCCATGTTAATATTCCAGAAGTCTTAAATAACTCTTCAATTTTAGGACCTATTCCTTCAATTATTTTCAAATCGTTTTCATTTATTTTTTTACCAAAAACAGCTTTGGCAGCTGATCCATCAAATGGAATTAATGCTGGTGCAGATGGAGGTTCAGCAACAAAATTTGAAGATTTTGCATTATTTTGATCACTCAGTTGAGAACGTAATTTATCTATATCAGCTCTTAATTGGGAATTTCTTCTATTACAACTATCTAAATCATCTTGTAAAGAATCGGTATCTATTGTTGAAGATTTTGAATACATTTTCCCAAGTAAATAACCTAGTATTCCACAGATAAGACCTACTAAGATCGGAATTAAAAAACAAGGTAAGTTCATAAATATATAGTTTAGTTAGTTTTATTTTATTGTAACTTCTGTTCTTCTGTTTTTAGCTTTACCTTCTTCTGTAGCATTATCTGCAATGGGTTCACTTTCTGCCTTCCCTGAAGCTTCAATTTTAGTTTCTGCAATACCATTGGAAACAAAATATTTTTTAGCAAATTTGGCACGCTCTTCAGAATAATATTTATTGGTATTTCTAACTCCTGGTTGATTATCGGTGTGACCAACGATATTTATTTTCGAACCTTCAACATGATTCAAATAATTCACAATTTCAGCAATTTTTTGCTTTTGTCCTTGCGTTAAATCGATAGAAGATTGTCCTGTTTTAAAATACAATATCAAAGGATTCGCATTTATATTCTTCTTAATAGTATTCCAATCTTTTTCTTCAACAACTTTACTATCAAAAGTTAACCATTCAAAGTTAACAGGTCCAAACAAAGTATCATTTTTAAGGGTTAAGTCTTCTTTTAATTGGTCAAAAAGTTCCAATTTATTTTCTGGAATTCCGTTTTCTACTAAATAATTTTTAACGGCATTGGCTCTAGCCAAACCTAAATTTGGAAAAATAGAAGTATTTTTTTCTTTTGAAGTATAAAATCCAGTAATATTAAATTTTGAAGGTGTTTTATCTAAAGTTTCTTTCAGTTTTGAAATTCCAATATTTATAGAATCTGAAACGGGTAATAAAATACTAAAATTAGAAGCTAAAAAGTTGAAATTGTCTTGACAACTAAAACTTACATCAGGAGATTTAAAGCTAAATCCATTACTAATGTTGTAAGTAGCAATCTCTACATTTTTATCTGGACTTGTAGTTGAATCTTCTGTTGAAACAGAGTCAAATTTTACAACAATTACAACAAAATGTAACATACAACCATGTTCCAATAAGGATTGTAGCTAAAATTCCAAGAAGGTAGCGTGCTTTTTTGGACATAACTTATAGTTTTGAATTATATCAAAATTATAAAAAATTAACAAAAAAAACAACTATAAAAATCTAAAAATTAATGATTTAATAATTTAAATAAGCTAAAAATTAAGAATATAGATAGAAATAGTTAAAATTGTCGCAAAAGAAACCCACAAAATGTAAGGGATAAATAACTTTCCAGCTAGTTTATCTATCTTTTTGAAAATCAAATAGGTTTCAATAATTATAAGCAATAATAATATAATTTCGATTAAAGCAAGCAAAATATTATGCAACCCAAAAACAAATAAGACCACAAAGCATTTAAAAGCAATTGAACAGTAAAAAACAACAATCCCTTTTTTACTAATTCTTTATTGTTTTCTAATTGATTCCACACTAAACCACCAGCAATTCCCATCATTATATAGAGTAGTGTCCAAACGGGTCCAAAATAAAGTTGGGTGGATTAAAAAAAGGTTTTTTTATGGTTGGATACCATGTTTTAACACTTTCTATTGTTACCATACTTGACAAATAACCAACAGCTAAACAAATAGCAACTATATATATAATTCTTAAATATTTTTGCATAACGATAAATTTCACTGCAAAATAACGAATAAACTCTTAAACAAGTGAACCAAAATTGGTATTTTTGCATAAATTTCATACTATGATTGCTGAAAAAGATTTTATTGCTTCAAACTATACTTCAATCGAAACCGCTTCTTTTCAATGGAGTGCACCTAGTAATATTGCATTGGTAAAATATTGGGGCAAAAAAGAAAACCACTCTAGCTCAACAAGCGAACAGGAGAAGCAAATTCCAGCAAATCCTTCTATTAGTTTTACTTTACAAAATTGCAAAACTATTACAAAACTTATTGTTACAAAAAAAGAAAATAAAGAAAAATTTTCATTTGATTTATTATTCGAGGGTAAACCCAAAGAAGATTTCAAACCAAAAATTCAGAAGTTTTTAGAACGAATAGCAATCTATTGTCCCTTTTTAAAAGACTATCATTTAACAATCGACACAGAAAATACTTTTCCACATAGTTCAGGAATTGCTTCTTCTGCATCGGGAATGGCAGCTTTAGCAATGAATATAATGAGCTTGGAAAAAGCTATCAATTCATCAATTTCAGAAGAATATTTTTACCAAAAAGCTTCTTTTTTAGCACGTTTAGGTAGCGGAAGTGCATGTAGAAGTATAAAAGGTGAAGTTGTTGTTTGGGGAAAAAATGATTCATTTGAAGCTAGTTCTGATTTGTTTGGAGTAGCATTTGACAACATACATGCAAATTTTAAAAACTTTCAAGACACTATTTTATTGGTTGACAAAGGAGAAAAGCAAGTTTCGAGTACTGTTGGTCACAATTTAATGCACAATCATCCTTATGCTGAAAAACGTTTTGAACAAGCGCACGATAATTTATCAAAAATTAAAGCGATTTTAACCGCTGGAAATGTTTCCGAATTTATTAAAATAGTAGAAAGTGAAGCTTTAACATTGCATGCTATGATGATGACTTCGATGCCTTATTTTATTTTAATGAAACCCAATACTTTGGAAATTATAAATAAACTATGGAAATTTAGAAATGAAACCCAAATTTCTGTTTGTTTTACACTCGATGCTGGTGCAAATGTGCATGTTTTGTATCCTGAAAATGTAAAAGCAAAAGTTTTAGAATTTATTAAGAATGAATTAGTTGGCTATTGCCAAAATGGTCATTATATTTGTGACGAAATTGGCAATGGTACTAAATCAATTTAATTTTGTATCTTTACTATTATTGAAAAAAGTTAACATAAAAAATAGGACATTCAATTAGAAAAACAAGCATTACTAAAACTACTGAAGGAAACAGAAAACCCATCAGTAATAAAAGCTATTAAAAAAGTTTTTCAAAATGAAAAGAAAGATTGGTTTGATGAATTACCTAATAATGCAAAGAAAGGAATTGAAGAAGGTTTAGAAGACATTAAAAACGGAAGAGTAGTTTCCTATGAGGAAGTGAAAAAGAAGTTTGGATGGAAATAAGAGAATTGGAATTTTCTCAAAGAAGTTTAAGAGAAATTGACTTAATAGCAGATTACATTGAATTTAAATGGTCGGTTAGATCAAAAGAAAATTTTTTAAAATTATTAAAAAAGAATTTTGATTTAATTGAAAGTAATCTAAAATTATTTCAAATATCGAATTATAAAAATTTACACAAATGTGTAGTTTCAAAACAAACTTCAATTTTTTTCATGTTTGACGATTACAAAATAAAAATAGTTTCAGTTTTTGACACAAGACAAAACCCAAATAAATTAAAATAAAACCTATGAAGGGACCCTTATTTTACTCGAAAATATTACTCTTTGGAGAATATGGAATTATCCAAGACTCTAAAGGACTTTCAATTCCTTATAATTTTTATAAAGGTGCTTTAAAAACAGATGAAAACCCTTCAACTCATGCAATAGCCTCTAATAAAAGCCTTCAAAAATTTACAGTTTACTTAGACAATCTTCAAAAAGAACAACCAGAATTGGTAACGTTCAATTTAGAAGCACTAAACAACGACATTGCAAATGGAATGTATTTCGATTCTAGTATCCCACAAGGATACGGTGTAGGAAGTAGTGGTGCTTTAGTGGCTGCCATTTATGATAAATATGCAACAACTAAAATTACTGTTTTAGAAAACCTTACACGAGATAAATTATTACAATTAAAAGGAGTTTTTTCGCAAATGGAATCTTTCTTCCATGGAAGAAGTTCTGGTTTAGATCCTTTAAATAGTTATTTAAGTTTACCAATATTAATCAATTCTAAAGACAATATTGAACCAACCGGAATTCCAAGTCAAAGTACACAAGGCAAAGGAGCCGTTTTCTTAATAGATTCTGGAATTGTAGGAGAAACTGCTCCTATGGTTAGTATTTTTATGGAAAATTTAAAAGACAATGGTTTTCGTAAAATGTTAAAATCGCAATTCATCAAATATACTGATGCCTGTGTGGATAACTTCTTACATGGTGATATGAAATCTTTGTTTGCCAATACTAAAAAACTATCTAAAGTTGTTTTAAATCATTTTAAACCTATGATTCCTGAACAGTTTCACCAAATTTGGCAACAAGGAATTGAATCTAATGATTACTATTTAAAATTATGTGGCTCTGGTGGTGGTGGTTATATTCTAGGTTTTACTGAAGATTTAGAAAAAGCAAAAGAATCATTAAAAGACTATAAATTAGAAATTAGTTTATAATTTTTAATAACAAAAAAAACAATATTCTTTATCTTAAACTTAAATTAATCACAAATATTTAGTTTCTTTTAAATAAATACAATATGAAAAGGTTATTTTGTTTTATTTTTATAATATTTAGCTTTTGATTTGACAAAAAAGAACTAGCCGCAGAATTAATTACTATTAAAAATGACACTTTAAAAATCAACATTTTTATTCGAACTAATTTATTTGATGAAAAGCTATTGATGAAAGAAGCATTTTAGGTGGCATAACAACAACAGATAAAGAAAAATTTTCGGCTAAAAGTATAAAAAAAATTACTTTCAACGATTTAAATTCTCTAAAAAGAGTTTTTATAAATGACGGAAAAAAATTAAAGGAATTGATTTATGATGGCGCAATAAAATGTTTTGCTAGTTATGGTTCAAATCCACAAGATGGTGCAAAGATTAAATATATAGATTTCTTCGATGAAAATGGAAAAAGAATAAAGGTATGGCCTTTTGGAACTTCTGCTACAGCACTAAAGAAAGCAATTAAATATCAACCCGAATTATTAGAGTTAATTGAAAAGTCTGAACTTTCTCATGAAGAAACAATTAAATTTATCTTACAAAAATATGAAACAGAATATATCCTAAAATAAAAAGTTATTATCAAATAAACATTCCCATTTTATTTATTAACTTTTAAACTCAAAGATGCTGAGTCGAAAATCCAAATTATTCCTAACCAAAATCTTCAGTTTTTTTTCTGTTGTTAGAGGTTATAATATTTGGGTTATTGCTTTGGCGCAATATTTAGCTTCCATTTTCATTTTGGCTCCAGAAATAAGAGCTTTAGACATTATTTTAGATTGGCAATTATTCTTAATTGTTTTAGCTTCTTCTTTAACCATTGCTTCTGGTTATATTATAAATAATTTTTATGATGCTAAAAAAGACTTAATCAATCGACCTAAAAAAGCAATGATTGATCGATTAGTTAGTCAATCCACAAAACTTAAAGTCTATTTTGCTGTAAATTTTCTTGTCGTTACTTTAGTTAGCTTTATTTCATGGAAAGCTGTATTGTTTTTTTCAGCTTATATTTTTCTCATTTGGTATTATTCTCATCGTTTAAAAAAATATCCAATTATAGGGAATTTAACGGCTTCTGTTTTAGCAGTACTTCCTTTTTTTGGTATTTTAATGTATTATAAAAATTTTTATCACGTTATTTTTGCTCATGCTTGCTTCTTGTTTCTGCTAATTTTAATTCGAGAACTTATCAAAGATTTAGAAAATATTGAAGGAGATTTGGTAAACGAATACAAAACCATTCCAGTACTCTTTGGTGAACAAACTGCAAAAATTGTTATATCTACAATTACAATTGCAACCACTATTCCTGTGTATTTTTTAACCGATATTTACGATGTTGGTTATATGGATATCTATTTCTATTTCAGTTTGTTATTACTAATTCTATTTTTTGTAAAACTTTGGAAATCAGAAAAAAAATCCGATTATTTAAAATTACATTTTCTATTAAAATTCATCATAGTATCTGGTGTTTTTTGTATTATTTTAATTGATCCATCAGTTTTGATTCACGGAAAAAAACTATTATCTACTTATTAGTTATATCTTTGCAAAAAAAGTATAGCATATGTCACGTCACCAAGGAAATGATAAAAGCAACCCAGGTTCTGGAAGACAAGGTGGTTTCAAGAAATCGAGTAACTCAAGAGGAAATGCTCCTATAAGAAAAACACCTTCAAATTCTCAGTTAAACCAACTGGAAAAACAGAAGAAAACAAAGCACCAAAAACCCCAAAGTCTCCATCTAATCCAGATGAAATGCGTTTAAATAAATACATTTCAAACTCTGGAATGTGTAGTCGTAGAGATGCAGATATTTATATTCAAAGCGGTAATGTAAAAGTAAATGGTGTTGTTGTAACCGAAATGGGTTACAAGGTAAAACTAACGGATACAGTAGTTTTTGATGGAGCAACAATTACTCCAGGAAAAAAAGAATATATCTTACTAAATAAGCCTAAAAACTTTTCTACTGTAGGTGATGATGAAAAAGGTGATGGAAATGTACTAGATTTAGTAAGAGGAGCTACAAAATCGAATATTCAACCTGTTGGAAGAATGGATAAAACCACTACTGGTTTATTATTGTTTACCAATGATACTGACATGATTCGTAAATTTACCACTCCAAACCAGCGTTCATCAAAATTATACCAAGTTACCTTAGATAAAAATCTAAAATATGAAGATTTAGAAAAAATTTCTAATGGCTTAACAATAGACGAATACAAGGTTTATGTTGAAGAAGTTTCCTATATTGAAGACCAACCCAAAAGTGAAATAGGCATCAAAATGAAAACAGCCAATGTAAAAATTGTACGTAAAATTTTTGAACACTTAAATTACAATGTAATAAAACTTGACCGAGTTACTTTTGCTGGTTTAACCAAAAAGAATTTACCAAGAGGAAATTGGAGATTTCTTACAGAACAAGAAATTATCAATTTAAAAAACTCCTAAAAACAATAAAACCACGAAAAGTAAGCGCTGAAATTCGTGGTTTTTTTTTAATCACAATTAAACAAACTGATAATCTCCGTAAACTTGTTCAATTTCAGTGAAAACATCTAATAGTTGATGCAAATCATCTGTAGTTACTAATTTTTGTTTGTATTCTTTAAAACCATGAATGCCTTTAAAGTAATTAGTATAATGTCTTCTCATTTCCACCACTCCTACTCGTTCATTTTTCCATTCCACAGACCAAATCAAGTGATTTTTAGCCGCTTCAATACGATCTTTCATGCTTGGCTGAGCCAAATGTTCTCCCGTTTTAAAGTAATGCTTTATCTCATTAAAAATCCAAGGATAACCTATAGCCGCTCTACCTATCATCATACCATCCAAACCATATTTATTTTTGTATTCCAATGCTTTTTCAGGGGAATCAATATCTCCATTTCCAAAAATAGGCATGGTAATTCTAGGATTATTTTTTACTCTTGCAATGTGCGACCAATCAGAATGTCCTTTATACATTTGTGCTCTAGTTCTAGCATGAACAGTTAAAGCATGTACTCCAACATCTTGTAAACGCTCAGCAACCTCATCAATATTAATCGAATTTTCATCCCAACCCAAACGTGTTTTAACAGTAACCGGAAGATTAGTTCCTTTAATAACTGATTTAGTCAAACGCACCATTAAATCCACATCTTTCAAAACTCCTGCTCCTGCTCCTTTACAAACTACTTTTTTCACCGGACAACCAAAGTTAATATCAACCAAATCAGGTTGTACTGTATCCACAATTCTTGCCGACATTTCCATGGCTTCTTCATCACCACCAAAAATTTGAATGCCTACAGGTCTTTCATAATCAAAAATATCCAACTTTTGCCGACTTTTAATAGCATCACGAATCAAGCCTTCAGAAGAAATAAATTCGGAATACATTAAATCAGCTCCATGCATTTTACACAAACGACGAAAAGGAGGATCACTCACATCTTCCATTGGTGCTAAAAGCAAAGGAAATTCAGGTAATTCTATGTTGCCTATTTTGGGCATAGCGTTGTAATTATTTTTTTTCAAAGATACTAATTTAGAAAAACAAATTACAATCTCCTAATTCTAATACTTTTCGAAGTAATTACAATGAAAGAATGTTGCTCAATCGCATGGTTTTCAATAAAATTTATTAAAATTCTCTCAATACTATCAATTTCAGAATAATGATAACGTAAAAGTAGTACTGAAACTTTATCCTGATTGTAGGCAAAAACTAAATCTCCAAAATCTTTATCTTCTGTCAAAATAATTCTTGGTGGATTTTGAGCTAAAGCAATAATTTCTTTATCAGAAATCCCTCTATTATTATCATAAATAGAATATGTTTCAATATTTGACAACCTAAGTTTTTCAATTATTTGAACAGGAATATTCTCATCTGCAATAATCATTATGAAACCTCTAAAAGTTCTTCATTACCTATTATATCTGATGCATATTCTAAAGATGCTAAAATTTGAAGCTGAGTTAAATGAGGATACATTTTAATTAAATCATCAATAGAAACCCCTTCAGATAGCTTCTTTAAAATTAATTCAACAGTAATTCTTGTTCCTTTAATAATTGGCTTGCCATTCATTATTTCAGGATTTCTTATTATACTATTTTGATAATTACTCATCTTTATAAATCTTTAAGTAAAACAAATATACTAAAGATTTTGCAATTTATTAAGAACCCAAATTTTGAAAAAAAGCAATTCCAATCACATAACTAAATTCTTCATTCTACAATCCAAAACTTTACTTTATATTTGCAGATTAATTGCAGTATAGCATTGCGATTAATTTTTTGAATTTGATATTGAACTTGAAAATGAAGAATATAAGAAATTTTTGCATTATTGCGCACATTGATCATGGTAAGAGTACTTTGGCAGATAGATTATTAGGTGCAACCCAAACCGTTACTGCTAGAGAAGAAAAAGCGCAATTACTTGATAATATGGATTTGGAACGTGAACGTGGAATTACCATAAAAAGTCACGCTATTCAAATGAATTACAAGCATAATGGAGAAGATTATATTTTAAATTTAATTGATACTCCAGGACATGTGGATTTCTCTTATGAAGTTTCTCGTTCCATTGCTGCTTGTGAAGGAGCTTTGCTTATTGTGGATGCTGCACAAAGTATTCAAGCACAAACGATTTCTAATTTGTACTTGGCTTTAGAAAACGACTTGGAAATTATTCCAGTTTTGAATAAAGTAGATTTACCAAGTGCAAATCCTGAAGAAGTAAGTGATGATATTATTGATTTATTAGGTTGTAAATTAGAAGAAATTATTCATGCATCTGGAAAAACAGGCTTTGGAGTCGATAAAATTTTAGAAGCAATTATTGAAAAAGTTCCTGCTCCAAAAGGAAATCCAGAAGAACCGCTTCAAGCCTTAATCTTCGATTCCCATTACAATCCTTTTAGAGGCATTGAAGTAATTTTCAGAGTAATTAATGGGGAAATTAAAAAAGGGCAAAAAATAAAATTCATGGCAACTAATAAAGAATATTTTGCCGATGAAGTAGGAACCTTAAAATTAAACCAAGTTCCAAAAGATAAAATTTCAACTGGAGATGTGGGTTATTTAATTTCTGGTATCAAGGAAGCAAAAGAAGTAAAAGTAGGTGATACTATTACAGATGCTAAAGAGCCAACAACCAATATGATTACTGGTTTTGAAAATGTAAAACCAATGGTATTTGCTGGAATTTACCCTGTTGACACGGAAGATTTTGAAGATTTAAGAGCGTCAATGGAAAAATTACAACTAAATGATGCCTCATTAGTTTTTGCTGCAGAAAGTTCGGCTGCATTAGGTTTGGTTTCCGTTGTGGGTTTTTAGGAATGTTACATTTGGAAATCATCCAAGAAAGATTAGAACGTGAGTTTGATATGACCGTAATTACCACCGTTCCTAACGTATCTTATTTAGCTTACACAAAAAAAGAACCAGAAACAGCTATCATTGTAAACAACCCTTCTGATTTACCAGAACCTTCAAAACTTGACAGAGTTGAAGAACCATATATTAAAGCGACTATCATTACAAAATCTGATTTGTTGGGTAACGTAATGAGTTTATGTATTGAAAAGAGAGGAGTAATTACTAATCAAACCTATTTAACTACAGAACGTGTAGAGTTAAACTTTGACATGCCTTTAGCAGAAATTGTATTTGATTTCTATGATAGGCTAAAAACGGTTTCTAAAGGATATGCCTCTTTTGATTATCATCAATAGGAATGCGTACATCAAAATTAGTAAAATTAGATGTTTTATTAAACGCTCAATCTGTTGATGCTTTATCTGCTTTGATTCATGAAGATAATGCTTATTACATTGGTAAAAAAATGTGTGAAAAATTACGCGAATTAATACCAAGACAACAATTTGATATTCCTATTCAAGCTGCTATAGGTGCTAAAATTATTGCTCGTGAAACGATAAAAGCACTTCGAAAAGATGTAACCGCAAAATGTTATGGTGGTGATATTTCTCGTAAAAGAAAACTTTTAGAAAAACAGAAAAAAGGGAAAAAACGCATGAGACAAGTGGGTAATGTTGAAATTCCACAAGAAGCGTTTATGGCTGTTTTGAAATTAAATGACTAAGAAGGAAGTATTAAGATAAAAGTATTAAGTATTAAGACAAACCCAATAATGAAAGTTATTGGGTTTTTTACATCATCATACTACCACAAATCCCTAAACCTACTAATAAATATACAACTGCTAAAATATACAATACTTTAGCTGCTGTTGGATTATTTTTTCTTATTGCCAAACCTAAAACAGTCAATATAATTGGTGGACCAATCATAATAAAAACTATAAAAATAATTAATCCACTTAAATCCATATTACCTTCTAATGCAATCATATTTTAAAATTTAATTTCTTTTCTTAATTCTTCTAATCTTTCTTTTTTATCATCCCTATAAAACAAATTCATAGTTTCAAAAGGAATTATTTTATTGTTTTTATCAACTATATGAACACATGATTTTTTAATAGCTCTTACATCAAAATTATAAGCATCGATAAATTGCATAATAATAATTCTAAAGAGATTATCATAGCCTAAATTCGGAGCATCAATATTAGGCAAACAACATAGAATCGATTTTAAATTTTCTTCAGCTACTTCAACAGAATTTCCTGTACTAAATAATTCAATCATTTTCCCTTGTAGATTTTCATCTTGCTCATAAATAATTGTGTTTTTGCTATTATCTAACAAATCATTTGGATTGATATATCGTGTTAAAGGAAATACCTCATTATCAAGCTTTAAAGCATAACCCATTACTAAAGCATCTGGATTACATGGAACAGGCAACAAATCATCAGGATTAAAAATGGTTGTTTGTTCTAATATTTTTCTTCTCACTTCAGTCAAAGTCATTCGATCTGTTTCTGGATTAAAGTTTTCCAACCTTCCAGCTATTTGTGTAGGTTGAAAAGTAACACCTCTTACACATTTTTGTTCTAAAGCATAATCAATTATTTTTCCAATTTCATTGTCATTTAAACCTTTTTGTAAAGTAACAACTAAAGTTGTTGACAGATTAAGCTCGTTTAAATTTGCAATAGCTTGTTTTCTTATGTCATTCAAATCGGCTCCTCTTAATTCTTGTAAAACAGTATTTTCAAAAGAATCAAATTGGAGATATATTTCAAAATCAGGTGAGTATTCTTTTAATCGTTTGGCAAACTCTTTGTCTTTTGCAATCTTAATCCCATTGGTATTCAACATTAAATGTCGAATTGGAAGTGATTTTGCATAATCTAAAATTTCAAAAAAATCAGGATGAATTGTAGGTTCTCCTCCACTAATTTGAACAACATCTGGTTCTTTTTCATTTAAAACAATTGTATCTAACATGGTTTTCACCTCATTTAATGTACGATGTCTTCCATAAGTTGGTGATGAACCAGCATAACAAGTTGGACAAGTTAGATTACATCTATCGGTAACTTCAATAACAGTTAAACACGAATGTTGTTCATGATCTGGGCACAACCCACAATCATAAGGACAACCATAATCGGTTTTAGTATTAAATTTATAAGGAGTTTCAGAAGGTTTATTGTAATTTCTTATGTTTTTATAATATGGAATATCATCGGCAATCAATACTTTCGAATTTCCATGTTCAGGGCAGCGTTTTAACATGTAAACATTGTTGTTTTCAAAAACAATTTTGGCATCTATTCGCTTTAAGCAATCTGGACAAAGACTTAAAGTATAATCATAATAGGTGTAATTTCTAACGGGCATTTTGGAATAAATTTAAAATTGTTTTATAATAATAAAGCAAACAAATTAGACATAAAATCTGAATAGAACTTAATCCTAAAATAAAAAAAGCATTGGGTTTCAAAAATTCAATAAAAAATCGAAATGCAAAATAACAAATCATAAAATATTGAAATAACAAACCACTTTTAATTTCTTTGTCTTTTAGTTTCCATAAAAATAGAAATAAAAATACTAGAAAAAACAATTCATATAACACAATTGAATGTCTTTTTATACCATCACCTAAATTCATTCCTAAAAAAATGAAGTTGCTTTTCCATAGGTAAATTCATTAGTCCCTGTTAAAAACAACCAATTCTTCCAATAAATATCCCTACAAGAATTGGAAAAACAAACAAATCACCTGAAGATTGTTTTTCACCAATTATTTTTTAACTAATTCTACACCCAAAAGTCCACCAAACAAACCTCCCATTATAGTTTTAGCGTTTAATAATTGTAATAGTTGAATAGTATTGTCTGGTATAACAGGACTCTCTAAAAAACCAACAATTCTTGAACCTAAAAAAGCTCCAATTGCTGCACCAAGTATTATTGAAAGTCGATTTGTTGCTTCGATATTATCTTTTCTTTTTTTCTTGAGAAAAAAATAATATCTAAATCCTACAAAAAAAGCTAAATACTCTAAAATAAGATGAATGTTAATTATGTATCCAAAAACTATAGGTTCAAAAGGAATGGTCATTATAACTATTTTTCAAATTTAGAAAAATATAGCAACAAATAGAATATCAATATATTAATTCATTATTTAGTTGTTAACATTAATAAAATTTTAAATAAAAACGACTATAGCTATACAAAAAAAAACTATTTTTGTGTCTATCAAAATGATTTTCAATCCCCAAAGATATCATAATGAAAAAACTACTAATTTTATTTTGGCTATTGCCAATTCTAGTCTATTCTCAATCCATTACGGTTGATGACACAAGTAATTCACCTAGTCAGTTAGTAAATCAATTACTAGGAAATTCATGTACAAATGTTTCAAATGTAATTATTTCATCTAATCAATCTGTTGCTTCCTTTAACAATAACGGTTCTACTTTTCCAATTAGTGATGGTATCATTATAAGAAGTGGAATTGCAAGACATTCCCAAGGTCCTTATACAGGTAATAATCTAGATAGTCAAGTAAATAACACTGGTGATGCAGGTTTACAAAGCATCGTAAACAGTACTGGGCAATCGGGAAACATCACAGATGTTGCTTTTTTACAATTTGATTTCATTCCATTATCATCAAATTTTAGTTTTGTACTTTTTATTTGCATCTAATTGAATATGGACAATGGCAATGTGCTTCTTTTGATACTTTTGCGTTTTTCTTGACTGATTTATCAACAAATACAACCACAAACCTTGCTGTAATCCCTTCAACTACAACTCCAGTTTCTGTTTTAAATATTAGAGATCAAGCTTACAATCCAAATTGTACCTCAGCTAATGCAGGATTATTTAGCACTTATAATGTTACAAATCCTGGAGCATCAACCTTAAACATGAGAGGTCATACAAATGTTTTAAATGCATCTGCTTCAGTTACACCAAACCGTTCTTACAGAATACGTTTAGCTATTGGTGATTATCAAGATTTCAGATACGATTCAGCTGT
>JAAURU010000021.1 GCA_012032075.1 Flavobacterium sp. | reverse complement strand
TGTAAATGACAATAAATTATTTTGCGGACACAATACAGGTACTTTTTTGATTCAAAATGATGATTCTAAGCTTATTTTTTCAAGTTCAGGTACTTGGAAGTTTGAAAAAATTCCTACTCGAGAAGATTTGTTATTACAAGGTAATTATTATGGACTTTCAATATTAAAAAAAAATAATGGTGAATGGCAGTTTAGTCATAAAATTAATGGTTTTGATTATTCTTCAAAGCATTTTGAAATAACAAACTTATTTGAAGTGTATGTGAGTCATGAATATAAAGGAATTTTTAGATTACAATTAGATAAAGAGTTGTACAAATCGAAAGCATTTTATACTTATGAATCTCCTACAAAAGGTAAAAACTCTAGTTTAGTTAAGTATAATGGTACTATTTATTATGCCTATAAACAAGGTGTTTTTAAATTGAATGAGAAATCAAAAGATTTTATTAAAGATGAATTATTAAGTTCTGTTTTTGAAAAAGAAAAATATGCATCTGGAAAATTAATTGCCGATAATGCTAATAGATTATGGTTATTTTCAAAAGACTATATTCATTATTTTTCGGTAAGTAAATTAAGCAGTCTATTAAAAGAAAATTTAATACCTATTCCTTCGTCTTTAACAAATTCAATGTCGGGATATGAAAATATTACGAGATTGTATAATTCAACTTATTTAATAGGAACTACAGATGGTTTTTATACCATAAATTTAAATGATTTGACTTTTAAAAATTATGATTTATCACTCACAAACATTTCAATTAATAAGCTTAATGAAAAATTAATTAGTTGTGCTATAAATGAAAATGGTGTTTTTAACTATGATGAAAATAATATAATTTTTAGTTATTCTGTTCCAGAATATAACAAATATATTAATGCAGAATATCAATATTTATTAGAAGGATTTCAAAATGAATGGAGTGAATGGTCGGCAAAAACAAGTTCTAATTTTAAAAATTTAGCACCTGGTGAATATACTTTTAAAGTAAGGGTAAAAACTGCTAATTCAAAACCTGAAGATATTACTATATATAAATTTACAATATTAAACCTTGGTATCTCACTAATTTAGCGCTATTTATTTATTTTTTATTTTTCTAATTTTAGTTTTTTATATTCATAAACATATAAGTTTTATTATCGAAAGAAAGAGCAAAAACTAATTGAAGAAAATAATTTATTATTAGAAATTGCCGCTTTAGAAAATGCAAAAGAACTAATGAAAATAAGTAATGAACAATTAGTTCAAGATGTAGATGCTAAAAATCGGGAATTAGCTGCATCTACTATGAGTTTAATTAAAAAGGATGAATTGCTAAATTTAATTAAAGAAGATTTAAAAAAATACTCCAGAAATAACAAATAAAAGTGTCAAATCAGTAATTAGTGTGATTACTAAAAATATTAATAAGGAAGATTCTTGGAATACTTTTAAAGAAGCTTTTGATAATGCTGATAATGATTTTCTTAAGAAAGTTAAACAATCACACCCATCATTAACACCAAATGATTTAAGACTTTGTGCCTATCTTAGGTTAAATTTATCTTCTAAAGAAATAGCCCCATTATTAAGTATTTCAGTAAGAAGTGTTGAAATAAAAAGGTATCGTTTGCGAAAAAAGATGGATTTAGATCATGAGCAAGGCTTGGTAGAGTATATTTTGTCATTTTAAAACCTATACAATTGTCTTTTAACCTATACATTACCTCAACATTAAAGCTTTAGGTTATTTAAATCTCTAAATATTAATAAAATTTGCGTATCAAATTACTCTTAAAATAAGCTTAATATTATCAAAAATTAAATAAAAACTTATTTTTTTTATCATGTATGTTTTTGTTGAGGTTGTTTTTAATACTTTCTTAAAAGATAGTTTTAAATTTATAATCATATAAACCGAAACAAATTATGAGATCAAAACTTTCGCTTTTTACATTTCTTTTTTTTACAATATATAGTTTTTCACAAACTGTAAAAGTAACAGGAAATGTTTTAGATTCAAATTCAGGATATCCTTTAGTAGGTGTTAATGTTAGTGCTAAAGATTATAAAATTGGAGCATCAACAGATTTTGATGGTAATTTTACAATTTCCGATGTACCTATTGGAGTAACTTTAATCTTTAGTTATGTTGGATACATTACTAATGAGTTCAAAGTAGTTAATTCAAATCCTATAACCATTAATATGCTTCAAGATTTAAAAGCACTTGATGAGGTTGTGGTAATAGGTTATGGAACCAAATCTAAAAAAGATGTAACTGGCTCTATATCTATAGTTGATGCTAAAACTATTGAAGACTTAAGGCCTATAAAAGCAGAGTTAGCATTACAAGGAACAGTTGCTGGTGTTTTTGTTAATGCACCTTCTGGTGCTCCAGGTTCTCAAATAAATATTAGAATAAGAGGTATTTCTTCAAACAATGAAAATGGTCCTTTAGTTTTTAATTGATGGTTATCAAGGTAGTATGGACTTATTAAATCCTTCTGATATTGAATCTTATACTGTTCTTAAAGATGCCCAAGCAGCGGTATATGGTGCAGTAGGAGCTAATGGAGTAATTTTAATAACAACTAAGCAAGGAAAGAAAAATTCTAAAACAACAGTTTCATTTAATTCATACACTGGTTTTCAAGAAACTACTAGGAAACTTAATCTTTTAAATGCTACAGAGTATGCTTTATTGCTTAATGAGAGCTATGCAAATGCAGGTTTAACTTTGCCCTATCCAAATGTTTCAGGTTTAGGAATAGGTACTAATTGGCAAGATGAAGTTTTTCAAAAAGCTCCTATTATAAATAATGATATTTCAATTTCTGGTGGTTCTGAAAAGTTACTTATTCTTTTAGTGCCTCAAAAATTAAACAAGATGGTATTGTGGGGCTTGAAAAATCTGGTTTTGATAGAGGAACAGCAAGGTTGTTTATTGGTGTAGATTTATCTAATAAATTAAATTTGAAAACTAATGTAATTTATACCGATTTTAATAGACAAGGTCTTAATGAGAATGGTTTAGGTTCAGTTTTATTTAATGCATTAAATACACCTTCAGTTTTTTCTCCTTATGATTCTAATGGGAATTATACCCTTGTTCCAGATACACCTGGTTATGGAAATGAAGTTATTAATCCATTAGCACAAATTAACAATACTTATAATAGTTATAATCAAGAGCGATTGAATGGTACTGTAAGTCTAGAATATAAACCATTTAAAGATTTTAAAGTAACAACAAGATATGGTTTTAATAGAGGAAATAGTGTTGGTAAATCATTTAGTATGCTTGTAAATTATGGAAATGGAAAAGTTTTTAATAATGTAAGTCAAAGTACTGTTTCTCAAAATACTGAAAAATTTAGTAGTTATACTTTTGATGTATTTGGAGAATATCAAAAAACAATAGCTGAAAATCATAATTTTAAACTTTTTTTAGGAGGAACTTTGCATGAAGAAAATGGGGAAGGTTTATTTGCAACTGGCTTTGATGTTCCTTATAATTCATGGGAATTTGCAGATATTTCTTTAGCTAATGGACTTCCTTTAGTTCCAATAAAAACTAATGGTTCTTATAAATCTACTCCATATAAGAGACCTTCATTATTTTCTACTTTAGATTATGACTATAAAAAAAGATATTTACTTTCTTTTATAGTTAGAAGAGATCAATCCTCAAGATTTGGTCCAGAATTTAGTGTTGCTTACTTTAAATCAGTATTAGGAGGATGGATAATTTCTGACGAAGAATTCTTTAATGATAATAGTAAAATTAATTTTCTAAAATTAAGAGCAAGTTATGGTACTTTAGGTAATGATGCTATTCCAGGTGATGCATTTAGGTCTTTTTTAACAGGTGAAGCTGAATATGTTTTTAACGGTAATTTAAATACAGGAACAGCAGTTGGTGTTTTGACAAATCCGAGTTTAAAATGGGAGTCGGATACTAAAGTGGACATTGGTTTAGATGCAAAAATGTTTAACAATAGTTTAGAAATCACAGCAGATTATTTTAATAATACTAGAAAAGATTTATTAATTAGAGCAACTCCAGTATCTGGAACTGCTGGTGGTAGTGCTCCTGGTTCGGGAAATCCAACAGTAAATGCTGGTGTCGTTAGAAATAGCGGTTTTGAATTAGCTTTAAACTATAAAGATAATATCAAGGATTTTAATTATAGTTTAGGTTTTAATATAACAACCATCAATAATAAAGTTTTAGAGGTTAATAATGGTTCAGGGTTTTTAGAAAGTGGTGCGTTTGGGATTGGTCAACCTTCTCCTACAAGAATGCAGGAAGGACAAACTATTGGTGCTTTCTTTGGTTATGAAACAGATGGTATTTTTCAAAATCAAGCCGAAGTTGATGCGCATCCTTCTCAAATAGCATTAGGAGCAGCAGCTCAACCAGGAGATATTAGGTATAAAGATGTTAATGGAGACGGTGTAATCAACTTAATGATAGAACTTTTATAGGGAAACCAATTGCAGACTATACTCTAGGTTTTAATATTAACCTTACTTACAAAAAATTTGATTTTATTACTTATTCTTATGCATCTGTAGGAAATGATATGATTCGTAATTATGAAAGAACAGAGAATAGATTGAATAAATTAGACTATGTATTAAATAGATGGACTGGTGAAGGAACAAGTAATGATGTGCCAAGGGTTACTGCAGGTGCATCTTCAAATAATGTTTTTTCAGATTATTTTGTAGAAGATGCCTCCTTTTTAAGAATTCAAAATGTTCAATTAGGATATACACTTCCTTTAAACTTTATAAAGGGTATGGAACTTTCAAAAGCTAGGTTTTATGCTTCTGTGAATAATATTTACACTTTTACAAAGTATAGAGGTTTTGATCCAGCAGCAAATAGTGGAGATCCTATTTCAGGTGGAATTGATTACGGTTTTTATCCAAATCCAAGAACTTACATGTTAGGATTAAATGTTAACTTTTAAAAACTATGAAAATGAAAAAATATATTATTCAAACAAGTTTAGCTTTAATTTTATTCTCTAGTCTAATTCTCTCATGTTCAGATGAATTTGTAAATGAAGATCCACCTTATGCAATAGATTCTGAGAATTATTTTAATTCTAAAACAGATTATGAAAATGCATTAATTGGTGCTTATGATTTATTGCAATCTTCATATATAAATGTATTATTAGGGGAAATTGCTTCCGATAATACTTTGTCAGGAGGAGAAAGTGCTACAGATGTTGTGGGAATTCAACAAATTGATGATATGATTCACACACCTGTCAATTCAAATTTAAAAGATATTTGGAATTGGATGTTTGCAGGAGTTTACAGAGCTAGTTATATTTTAGAATTTAAGGATAAAACAGATTTTGAAGGTAAAAACCAAATTATTGCAGAAGCTCGTTTTCTAAAAGCGTATTATAATTTTGAATTGGCAAAATGGTTTGGATCTATTCCTATAAAAGTTGATAAAAGATTTAGTGTAAGTGATGTTACAACTATTCCTCGATCCTCTGTTGCTGATGTATATGCAAATATTGAGAGTGATTTATTATTTGCTATAGATAATTTGAATCCTGTAGCTTCTCAACAAGGAAGAGCTACTAAAGGAGCAGCACAAGCATTGTTAGGAAAAGTGTATTTGTATCAAAATAAATTTGTTAATGCGTCTAATGTATTAGAAAATCTCATTTTAGAAGGTAATTATTCTCTCGTTTCAAACTACAATACTATTTTTGAAAATGCTGGAGAAAATGGACCAGAATCAGTATTTGAAATACAATATTTTGATGGACAAGGTGCTGGTTTTGGTTGCCTACAATGTAGTGAAGGTAATGTAGCTGTTGGTTTTAATGGGATTAGAAATTACAATGGTCCAAATTTCGATTCTGGATTTAGTTTCAACTTACCTACACAAACAGCATATGATGCCTATGAAGTTGGAGACAATAGAAGAGATGTGGCTATTTTAAATATAGTAACATGGGCTGCAGCAAATAATGCTACTTATGGTCAAGGCTACAAACACACTGGTTTTTTTAACAGAAAATATTTACCACGTCAAGGAGATTCAAATATTGGTGACCAAAATTTAACCAACCCAAATAATTACAGAGCCATTCGTTATGCTGACGTTTTATTAATGGCTGCCGAAGCTTTTAATAGAGGTGGCATCAATGATAATAAAGCAAGAACCTATTTGAATTTAGTAAGAAGAAGAGCTTTTGGAGATTTAAATCATGATATTTCTGCTTCTGGTGCTGCTTTAACCGATTTTATTTTATCCGAAAGAAGATTAGAATTAATGGGAGAAGGGCATCGATTTTTCGATTTGGTAAGAACAAATAGAGCTGTTGGAACAATACCTGGTTTTACAGCTGGTAAACACGAAATTTTTCCAATTCCTTTTGAAGAAATACAATTTTCAAATGGAAATTGGCAACAAAATCCTAATTATTAAAAAAATAAGCTATATGAATAGAATTAAAATTTTAATAGGTCTTTTTTTACTAACCTTTTTAATGGGATGTAATAATGAAGATGATAGTATAAATCTTGAAAATATTGATGCACCAAAAAACATTTCTGCATTAATGACAATCAAACAAGATAATTCGGGTAAAGTAACTATTTTACCAAAAGGTGAAGGAGTTACCCAATATGAAATTTATTATGGAGATGGAACAACTGAACCAGGTATTGTAAATCCTGGAAATTCTGTTGAACATACTTATGCTGAAGGAGTTTACCAAGTAAGAATTATAGGAGTAACATTAGATGGTAAAAAAACTGAAATCACTCAAGAATTAACAGTTTCTTTTTTACCTCCTACAAATTTAGAAGTAACCATAAACTCTAGCGGTCTAAACATATCGGTAACTGCTAAAGCTGATTTAGAAACTTCATTTAAAGTATATTTTGGTGAAGATCCTAATCAAATTCCAGTAGATTTTATGGAAAATGAAGTTGTTACTCATACTTATTCAATTTCTGGAACATATCAACTAAGAGTTGTAGCTTTAAGTGGTGGTTCAGCAACTACAGAATATACAGAAAATATTGTAGTAACAAATCTAGTAACCGCACCTTTACCAACAATTCCAGCTGCAAATGTTATTTCAATGTTTAGTGATGCTTATACAAATGTGAATGTAGATACATGGAGAACTTCTTGGTCTCAAGCAAATTTTGAAGATGTATTTATTAATGGTAATGCAACCAAAAAATATACATCATTAGGTTTTGTAGGCATTGAAGCTACTACAACACCTATTAATGTAAATGCAATGACTTATTTTCATTTGGATGTATGGTCACCAAATTTTACAGAATTTAAAGTGAAACTTGTAGATTTTGGAGCTAATGGAGTTTTTGGTGGAGGTGATGATGTAGAACACGAGATAACAATTCCATCTCCAGTACAAGAATCGTGGGTAAGCTTAGATATACCATTAAGTGATTTTACAGGATTAACTACAAAAGAGCATATAGCACAATTAATATTAGTGGCTGCTCCATTTGGTAATGCTACAGTTTATGTTGATAACGTGTTTTTTTATAACCAAGCTGCTACTTTAACTACAGCTGCACCAACACCTACTTTACCTGCAGGAAATGTTATTTCTATGTTTAGTGATGCTTATACTAATGTGGCTGTTGATACATGGAGAACAAGTTGGTCAAGTGCATCACTTACAGATATTACAGTTGCTGGTAATGCAACTAAGAGATATAGTGGATTAGATTTTGTTGGAGTTGAAGCAACTACAACTCCTATAAACGTAACGGCAATGACTCATTTTCATACAGATGTTTGGTCATCCGATTTTACAAATTTTAAAATTAAATTAGTCGATTTTGGTGCTAATGGAACTTTTGGTGGTGGTGATGATGTTGAACATGAAATAACAATTGCTACTCCAGTTCAAGGGCAATGGATTAGTTTAGATATTCCATTGAGTGATTTTACAGGTTTAACAACAAGAGCACATATTGCACAACTCATTTATGTAGGAACACCATCTGGAAACACAACTGTTTATGTTGATAATGTGTATTTCCATAATTAAAAATTAATTAGTATGAAAAAGATAAACAAATACTTTTTACTTATTGCAAGCTTATTTATAGTAGTAAGTTGTCAAGAAGATAATACATTTGGAGATTTAAGTGCTCCAACAAATTTACGAATAAACGCTCAAATTCAAGGAGCTGATGTTAGTAATCCTTATGGTGATGGATCTGGAATTGTGAAATTTAGTACAACAGCAGATAATGCAATTTCATATAAGTATATTTTTAGTGATGGAACTACGCAAAACTCACCTTCTGGTATTTTTGAAAAAAGATTTACACAAACTGGAGTAAATACATATACTGTTAATGTTATTGCTTCTGGAAGAGGAGGAGTTTCTTCAAATACAACTATAGACATTGAAGTAAGAAGCGATTTTACAGATGAAGAAGCAGTTACTTTTTTAACAGGAGGAACAACTAAAAATTGGTATTGGTCAGCTACAGAAGTTGGTCATCTTGGTGTTGGACCAAATGATAACAATGAAACACAAAACTATTTTGGTTTTTATTACCAAGCTGCACCTTGGGAAAAAGGGGCAAGTTCAGACTCAAACTGCTTGTATGAAAATGTCTTGACTTTTACTAAAGATGGAGATATTTTAAAATATCAATTAAATAATGGTGGAAGAACTTTTTTTAACAATTCATACAAAAGTGTTGGTGGAGGAAGTAATGGAGGAGACGATTTATGTCTAGCTTTTAATGCTTCTGGGGAAAAAACAGTTTTATTAAGTCCTTCAGAATCTTTAGTAACTATGAATCCAAATGCTGCTACTCAAACACGAGGAACATTAATGAATTTTTCAGATAATGGTTTTATGGGGTATTATATTGGACAAAGTACTTATGAAATATTATCTATAACTGCAAATAGAATGACAGTTAGAGCGGTTATGGGTAATAATCCCGCTTTAGCTTGGTATCACACCTTTACAACAGTTCAGCCTGTCCAAAATCCAGTAGTTGATTATACTAATTTAGTTTTTTCTGATGAATTTAACGTAATGGTGCTCCAGATCCAGCTAAGTGGAGTTATGATCTTGGTGCTGGTGGTTGGGGAAATGCAGAAGTTCAAACCTATACTAATGCTTCTGCTAATGCAACTGTTTCTGGTGGCAATTTAGTTATTACTGCTATTAAAACAGGTTCAAATAGTTATACATCTGCAAGATTAAAATCTGAAAATAAATTCGAATTTACCTATGGTAAAGTTGAAGTAAGAGCAAAACTGCCAACAGGTGGTGGAACTTGGCCAGCTATATGGATGTTGGGTGCAAATTATGATCAGTCAGGATTTACTTGGCCTGCTTGCGGGGAAATAGATATTATGGAACACAAGGGAAACGAACCTAATGTAATTCATGGAACATTACATTATCCAGGAAACTCAGCTGGAAATGCTAATGGTAATACAACTACAATTGCCAATGCAAGTACACAATTTCATGTGTATAAAGCTATTTGGAGTCCTTCAACAATTCAAATTTTTGTGGATGATGTATTGTATCATTCAGTAGCAAATTCAAATTCGTTGCCATTTAATCATGATTTCTTCTTAATTCTTAACGTAGCAATGGGTGGAACTTTTGGAGGAGTAATTGATCCATCATATACTCAGTCTGCTATGGAAATTGATTATGTAAGAGTTTACCAATAAAGAAAATTGTTTTATTATTAATTGTTTCAATACCATGAAATTAAATTTCATGGTATTGATAATACCTAATTTTGCCCTAATGAGAGTCAAAAAAATACAATATTATACCATTTTCACATTTTTTGTTTTATTAGGATGTAATTCTCAAAAAACAAAAATTAGCACTTTTGATAAAACAACTACAATTGATGTAAAAGTCGATTCTTTATTAAAGTTAATGACTTTAGAAGAAAAAATTGGTCAAATGAATCAATATAATGGTTTTTGGGAAATCACTGGTCCAGTTCCAAAAGAGGGACAAGCAGCAAAAAAATATGAAGATATTAAAAAAGGTCTTGTAGGTTCTATGCTTAATGTAAAAGGAGCAAAGGATGTAAGAACACTTCAAAAGATTGCTGTAGAAGAAACACGATTAGGAATTCCATTGCTTTTTGGTTTTGATGTTATACACGGGTATAAAACGATTAGTCCTATTCCCTTGGCAGAAGCTGCTAGTTGGGATGTAGAGGCTATTCAAAAATCAGCAGAAATTGCAGCGCAAGAAGCAGCAGCTGTTGGAATCAACTGGACATTTGCTCCCATGGTTGATATATCGAGAGATGCAAGATGGGGAAGAGTTATGGAAGGTGCTGGTGAAGATCCTTTTCTAGGAAGTAGAATTGCTGAAGCAAGAATTAAAGGGTTTCAAGGAAACGATTTGTCGTCAAATAAAACAATAATTGCCTGTGCAAAGCATTTTGCAGGTTATGGTTTTGCAGAAGCAGGTAGAGATTATAATTCAGTTAGTGTTAGTGAAGAAACATTACAAAATATTATTTTACCTCCTTTTAAAGCTTCAGTAGATATTGGAGTGAGAACTTTTATGAATTCTTTTAATGATTTAAACGGAATTCCTGCAACTGGAAACAAATACATTCAGCGAACTATATTAAAAGAAAAATGGAATTTTGATGGATTTGTAGTTTCAGATTGGGGTTCTATAAATGAAATGGTTGCTCATGGTTATACAAAAGATTTTAAACAAGCCACTGAAATAGCAATAAATGCAGGTTCAGATATGGACATGGAATCGTATGCTTATGTTGATAATCTGAGTACTTTGGTAAAAGAAGGTAAAGTAAATGAGGCTTACATTAATGATGCGACAAGACGTATTTTAAAAGTGAAATTTGAATTAGGTTTATTTGATGATCCTTATAAATACTGTGACGAGGCTTATGAGAAAGCAACCATTGGTAAACAAGAATTTCAAGATGGAGTTTTAGACATTGCTAAAAAATCAATTGTATTACTTAAAAACGAGAATAACCTTTTACCATTACATAAATCAGGGAAAAAGATTGGAGTAATTGGTGCTTTAGCAAACGATAAAACAAGTCCTTTAGGAAGTTGGAGAATAGCAGCAGATGATGAAACTGCAGTTTCTGTTTTAGAAGGGATGAAAGTTTATAAAGACAATCAGTTATTTTACGCAAAAGGTGCAGATTTGGCTATTGGTAGAACACAATTCGTTTGGGAAACTAAAATTAACGAAACAGATACTACTGGATTTGATGAAGCAATTGAATTAGCAAATAATGTAGATGTAGTTGTTATGGTTTTGGGTGAACATGGTTTGCAAAGTGGAGAAGGAAGAAGTAGAACAGATATTGGTTTACCAGGTGTTCAACAACAATTATTAGAAGTCTGTTTACAATGTAAAATAAAAATATTGTTTTAGTATTAAATAATGGAAGACCTCTTACTATCTCATGGGCAAAAGAAAATATTCCTGCAATAGTAGAAGCTTGGCATTTAGGGACACAAAGTGGAAATGCAATTGCACAAGTTTTATATGGAGATTATAATCCAAGTGGAAAATTACCAATGACTTTTCCGCGAAATGTAGGTCAAGTACCTATTTATTACAATTATAAAAATACAGGACGACCAACAATGAATGAGCCCGAAAGTGTTTTTTGGTCACATTATATCGATGAGAAGAATACTCCTTTATATGCATTTGGACATGGTTTGAGTTATTCTAAATTTGAATATTCAAATATAAGAACTAATAAGAAATCGTTTACTAGTAATGGAAGTATTGATGTTACAATTACTTTAAAAAATAACAGTGAAGTAGCTGGTAAAGAAGTAGTTCAGTTGTATATTAGAGACATATTTGCAAGTATTACAAGGCCTGTAAAAGAATTAAAAGGATTTCAATTAGTGGAGCTAATGCCAAATGAAACAAAAGAAATCACATTTACTATCGAAGAAAAAACACTAGAATTCTACAGTGCAAATTCTATATGGGAAACGGAAGAAGGTGATTTTAAGGTATTTATTGGTGGAAGTTCAGATAATACGCTTGAGGCAGATATTAAATTTATAAAATCGAATTAATTACCCATATTTATCATTATTGAAAATTTAGCAATAGAAGCGAATTTAAGTCATCCAAAAAATAATAATTCTGTATTTCCACAAGAATTTCGTGTTGATTATATAAAAATTTATGAATAGTTCATCATAATTAAACTACTTTTCATCGATTTTATTGTCTTATTTTTAGTTGCAAATGTTAAATTTTTAGTTTTCATTTGTTTTTTAATAAAAAAAAATGTTAAATTTGGCTCATAATAATTCTAAAAATTAATAGCTTATAATGTAAAAATACTTTTTAAAGATTAATAACCCAAATTAACTAAAAGGTATTGTTATGGCTAATAATTTGATTTCAGATGCAATTCTGGTAAAAAAATACATAGAAGGAGATGAATCGTCTTTATGTGTATTGATCGAAAGACACCAATCAAAAATTTACGGTTTCATTTACACTAAAGTACAAGATAGAGATATTTGTGATGATATTTTTCAAGATACTTTTATTAAAGTTATTAAAACTCTGAAATCTAAATCTTATAATGAAGAAGGTAAATTTTTACCTTGGGTAATGAGAATTTCGCATAACTTAGTAATTGACCATTTTAGAAAGTCAAAGAAAATGCCTATGCAAAGAGACACAGATGAATATTCTATTTTCTCATTTTTGTCGGATAGTAGTCCAAATATTGAAAATCAGATTATTACTGAGCAAGTTGAATCAGATTTAACGCGTCTAATTGATGAACTTCCAGATGATCAAAGAGAAGTATTAGTTATGCGAATTTATCAAGACTTAAGTTTTAAAGAGATTGCCGATTCTACAGGTGTTAGTATAAACACTGCTTTGGGAAGAATGCGTTATGCATTAATGAACTTAAGAAAAGTAATTGAAAAAAATCAAGTTGTTTTAACAAATTAATACAATATAATTTTTAAAGTTACGTTATAGTAAAAAAAACAATATTTTTTCTATGGCAAAACTTTACACTCAAAAAAAATTAGTGACAAAAAACATGTTACCAAAAAAAGAAACAATTTCTTTTTTACTTAATTATTCAAAAGCTTTAAGTATTACTAAAATAGGTAAGATGTCTTTTGAAATTATTGCTAATTAATTGGAATGCTTCATAAATTTTTATGAAGCATTCTTTTTTTTATAAGCTTCTAAAACTGTTTTTCTTCCTATGGTTTTAGTAATGATGTCTTTTTCTAAATCCCAACCTCTAGCTGGTGAATACTCTCTTCCATACCAAATTATTTGAAGGTGTAAATCGTTCCATGTTTCTTCTGGAAAAATTCTTTTGGCATCTTTTTCTGTTTGTTGTACGCTTTTTCCATTGGTTAAATTCCATCGATACATTAATCTATGAATATGTGTATCTACTGGGAATGCAGGAACTCCAAAGGCCTGACTCATGACAACACTTGCAGTTTTGTGTCCTACAGCGGGTAAATTTTCAAGAGCTTCAAAACTTTGTGGAACTTCTCCATTATATTTATCAATCAATATTTTCGATAAACCGTGAATACCTTTGGATTTCATTGGAGATAAACCACAAGGTCTTATGATTTCTTTTATTTCTTCTATACTCAATTTTAACCATATCATAGGGATTGTCTGCTTTGGCAAACAACAATGGTGTAATTTGATTTACTCTAACATCGGTACATTGTGCAGAAAGTAAGACAGCAATTAATAAGGTATAAGGATCTTTATGGTCTAATGGAATAGGAATTTCAGGATATAATTCGTTTAACGTATTTATAACAAATGTTACTTTTTCTGTCTTAGTCATTTTTGTACTTTTATAATCTCATTGAATTTAAGCAAATTTAAGCTATAAACATTAAACTAAAAATAAATGACAACATTAAAAAAAGGAGATAAAGCTCCAAATTTTACAGGATTAGATCAAGACGGTAAAAACATGCACTAGCAGATTATAAAGGTAAAAAACTAGTGGTTTTCTTTTATCCAAAAGCAAGTACACCTGGTTGTACAGCAGAAGCTTGTGATTTAAGAGATAATTTTGAAAAATTTAAAGCAAATAATTTTGCATTGTTAGGAATAAGTGCTGATAGTGCAAAAGCACAAGCAAAATTTATTGAAAAATATGATTTACCATTCCCATTATTAGCAGATGAAGATAAAGAAGTTATTAAAGCATTTGGAGTTTGGGGGCCAAAAAAATTCATGGGGAAAGAATATGATGGAATTCACCGTACAACTTTTGTTATAGATGAAAATGGGATAATTGAAGAAGTAATTGAAAATGTAAAAACTAAGGATCACACTTCCCAAATTTTATAAATAATATTCTCATTTTAAAAGAAAAACTTGTATTTAAGCGAAATGAATTTCGTTTTAAATACAAGTTTTTATTATGATTATAGAGTTTTTAAAACTATTCTTTCACGCTAAACATAGTTTTTTCTATACCAAATTTCGTTTCAACAACAATTACATAAATTCCAGTTTTTAGTGTTGAAATATCTATTTTAGATTCTTTAGAATTAGTGTTACTTTCCATTAAAACAATTCCTTGCATGTCGGTAATATAAGTTTTACCATCTTGGTCAACATTTCTTATCATAGTTATAGATTCTTTTGCTGGGTTTGGATAAACCAATAATTCTGATAATGTTGCTACTTTTTTAGCACTTGTTGAGGAACAATTTGGAGCTGTTGTACTATTACTAAAATATAAAGTAAAACCTGCTGTTTTTGAAACCATCACAAAATCACTTCCATTTTTAGTCACCCAATAGCTACCATCTAATCCAGCTATGCCAGAGTTTGAAATAGTTACACTTGGACTTGATACATTAAAATTTTGAGTTATTTTAGGTTTTAAATCATTGTACCAATTTGGAACTCCATTATTTGTAGAATAAGCAAATACATATAGACCATTATATCTAGCATCCCAATTAATTTGAAATTCCCTAAAGGTAGAAACATTTGGTCCACCAGAACCTAAAACATACATTTTACTGTAATTAAAGTTTAAAGAAGCTAAGCTGGCTGTTGTAGGAGTGCCAAAATTACAATTTGAAGGAGGAGTAATTACTGTATTTACAACAACAGTAACTTGTGCAGAAACTTTAGTTGCACCTACATTATCAGTAGCTTTAGCTGTTAAATTATAGGTGCCAGCAGCTACATTTGTAATAATGAATTGATAAGGACTTGAAGTGTCTTCACCAAGTTTAGTTGTACCTCTAAAAAATTCAACTTTAGTTACATTTCCATCACTATCTGATGCGTTTGCATTAATAGTAATATTTGCTCCTTGGGTGAATGTAGCATTGTTAGAAGGACTTGTAATGTTTACTGATGGAGCAACATTACCTGGATTATTAGTGTTTACTGTAATATTTACAACGCCTGAGGTTGTAGTAGCAGAATTATTATCTGTAGCTTTTGCAGTTAGACTATAAGAACCAGCACTTGCATTAGAAATTGTGTATTGGTATGGGCTTGTAGTATCTTCTCCAAGTTTAGTTGTACCTCTAAAAAATTCAACTTTAGTTACATTTCCATCACTATCTGATGCGTTTGCATTAATAGTAATAGTTGCTCCTTGGGTGAATGTAGCATTGTTAGATGGACTTGTTATACTTACACTAGGAGGTACATTTACTGGAGGATTTGAAGATGATTCCGGCAGATAAAAACTACCATTTAAAAGGAATAAATACAAGGTTTTTAAGGTGTGATTAAAATAAGAATTAGGTTCGTTTAAGTTTTTTAAATCTGTATAAGAATCGTTTAAATGTGTTTGATTATCACCGCCCATTGCAGCTGCAGCAAAACCACCAACAAAAGTTGCGTTGTGATATTGACCAGAAGGACTACCATTTTGGTTGTAACCATCTTTAATGTTTTGTGTACCTCCAAGAGTTACTCTTACAAAATCTGATGATTTTTTTGAATACGTTTTTGCGCTAGAATTACCATACCAAACATAATCTGTAGCAATTCTCCATGGAGTTCTTGCAGCATCATAAGTGTATTTTGTTCCACTATTTACATAACCACCTGCTTGATTAGAATAGCTTCCAGATGCAGTACACCAATCTGAAACTAACCCTCCTGCTGCATTATTCACGGTTAAATTATTATTGATAATTTCATAGCATTTATCAGCCACAGAAATCCAAAATTATCATTCATGAATGATGCAAATTTTCTAAAATAACCAGGAGCGAAGTAAGAAGGATTTGTTAATTGAGAGCCACCAAACATATCACCTGGTTTTAATACAAAAGTATTGGCTTCAACTTCTTTACTTTTCATTATATTAATTAATGTCTTTGCATCGTTATTATAGTTAATAGTACCAGTAGAACCCCATTGATAATCAGCAACAATTAAAGCCATTGCAG
>JAAURU010000405.1 GCA_012032075.1 Flavobacterium sp. | reverse complement strand
TGGTCAATTTGATGTTAACCAAATTATAGGTTTTCATGAAGATTTAGTTCTGGTTACCCAAAGCGATATGAATCATGCCAATGAAATCTTTAGTTACGATTTAAAAAGAAAACTTGGAAACAACTCACAAATGTAAATACTGAAACCTATTCTAAGTTAGCTTTACCAAAGGTGGTAAAAAGAATGGTAAAAACTACCGATGGAAAAGACATGCTAGTTTGGGTAATTTTACCGCCTAATTTTGATGCTAAAAAGAAATACCCAACACTTTTATATTGCCAAGGTGGGCCACAAGGAGCTTTATCGCAATTTTATTCTTATAGATGGAACTTCCAAGTAATGGCATCGCAAGGTTATATTGTTATAGCTCCAAACAGAAGAGGAATGCCAGGTCATGGAGTGGCTTGGAACGAACAAATCAGTAAAGATTGGGGTGGTCAAGTAATGGATGACTATTTAAGCGCAATAGATGATGTAGCCAAAGAAAAATATGTAGATACAGCAAGATTAGGAGCTGTTGGAGCTAGTTACGGAGGTTATTCTGTATTCTACTTAGCGGGGATTCATAAAAAAAGGTTTAAAACATTCATTGCTCATGCTGGAATTTTCAATACTAAAAGCATGTATGGCACAACTGAAGAAGTTTTCTTTACCAATTGGGATATGGGTGGAGCCTATTGGGAAACCGAAAATACAATGGCACAAAAATCCTATAATGAATTCAATCCTATTACTTTAATAAACAATTGGGACACACCAATATTTATAATACAAGGAGCAAAAGATTATAGAGTACCAATAGGACAAAGTCAAGAAGCATTTCAAGCAACACAATTAAAAGGAATAAAAAGTCGATTTATGCTGTTTCCAGAAGAAAACCATTGGATCTTAAAACCACAAAACGGATTAGTATGGCAAAACGAATTTTTCAAATGGCTGAAAGAAACATTGTAGATGTTAGAAATAGGAGGTTAGAGTTACGAAGTTTGGAATATTGAATTTAAGATTTTGGAATTTGAGATTTGGAATTTGAGATTTGGAATTTGGAATTAAAAAATTGGAATTTTAATATATGTTGTCTTTTGAAGAAATAGAGCTCACCGTTAAAACCTTTCACGAGTTAGAAATGACTGTTGAAGCAGCTAAATTTTTACTTAAAACTTATGAATTAGACCATCCTAATTTTGATTTTTTTGAACTAACAGAACCAGCAAAACCAACATTTATTTTAATGGTAACCATAGGTTTTTTGGGTAAACCCCAAAAAATCCAAATCCCTAAAAATGTTTTTGAGTTCCCTTTGGTTTTAATTTTGAATCTATTAGCACATGAAATGCTTCATGTAAAACAAAAAGCTCCTGAAACACTAGTTGAAGACAAAAACGAAAGAGAATGGCAAGCCTATTATGAAATGTTATTCCACATCAATTTCCCTTTAGTGCCAAATGCCTCTAATTTTCATCTAAAACATTTTGCTTCAAAAGGGTTAGAATATTACAAAAGAATGGGGGAAGGTTCTGATTTACAATTAAAATATGCTGAACAGAAGAGAGAGGTTGAGGAGTTAATCAAAAACCTCTAGCATAAACATTAAGTTACCTTCCGTTTTATCAGAATTGATTATGTTATTTCTCATACTAACACCTTTATTATAAGTGTGGAAATTAATCATATGAATGACTTTTTGGATAATCACTTGAATAATGAAAAAAAGAATATCTTTATTATTATAAGTCAATTTCTCCTTTATATTTCCGTTTTTATCTTTAATAGCAACTAATTCTAAAGACAAAAAAGCTCCTTCTTTTGGTAAAACCAAAGCAAAATCACATAAATCTAAAGTATATATCTGTTTATCATATTTTTCGCTTATCTCAAAAGAATTATTGGAATTTCATAAAGCACATTAGAGTAATTAGAATTATCTAACTTTTATACATTCTAAAACGTAAAACATATTTTAATTTATCTGTCTTTTTTGAGCAATAAAACTTAAAATTCTTAATGAAATATTCCTTATTTAAAGTGTTCTCAACATAGAATGAAAGCTCTTGATTTACACTTAACAAAGGGAAGTTCTCAATAATTTTTGAAGAGTTATTACCTAATATTGTTGTTTTAAGATTAGTTACAACAACTTCTTCAAGCTTTATTAAACTTGTTTTTAAAAATATCTTATCCTTTACTTCTTTACATATTAAAGAAGCAGTTACATAACCTAAACACTCAATTATTAAAGAAGTGTAAGTTTTATTATTACTAATACTCAACACACCATTTTCATCAGTATATTTTGTATCAAAATGTTTTGTATCACTATAAAAATAAACCAATGCATAGCTAATTGGTTTTTTAGTATCAAAATCTAACACTTGTATTTCTTGAGAGAAAGAATAAAACGAAAAAAATAAAAACAAATATTTAACCATATAAAAATCATTTAAAAACTAAAAACTCCCAACAAATATTGGGAGTTTTCTAAATATTATTATTCTATTTTCTCTTTCATTACAAAAGATTCCATGAATTTTGTAGTGTAATTACCCGCTACATAATCAGGTTCATCCATTAATTGCCTGTGGAAAGGAATGGTTGTTTTAATGCCTTCAATTACAAACTCATCAAGTGCACGCTTCATTTTATTAATTGCTTCTTCTCGAGATTGAGCAGTGGTAATCAACTTAGCAATCATCGAATCATAGTTAGGCGGAATGGTATAGCCAGCATAAACATGAGTATCTAATCTCACACCATGACCTCCTGGAGAATGTAAAACCGTAATTTTCCCTGGAGATGGTCTAAAATCATTATAAGGATCCTCAGCATTTATACGACATTCTATAGAGTGTAATTGTGGAAAATAATTTTTCCCAGAAATAGGCACTCC
Source organism: Flavobacterium sp. (assembly GCA_012032075.1). Classification (GTDB taxonomy): domain Bacteria; phylum Bacteroidota; class Bacteroidia; order Flavobacteriales; family Flavobacteriaceae; genus Flavobacterium. Next base: position 672 of record JAAURU010000405.1, on the reverse strand, counting down.
AGCTGCCACTAAAATTTGCTCACGAATCAAATCATAATCAATTACTTGTTCTGTAATAGGATGCTCTACTTGAATACGTGTATTCATTTCCATAAAATAGAAATTTCGGTGTTTGTCCACCAAAAATTCTACTGTTCCAGCTCCTTCATATTGAATAAATTCAGCAGCCTTTACAGCGGCATCTCCCATTTTATTTCGTAATTCATCCGTCATAAATGGAGAAGGTGTTTCTTCTGTTAATTTTTGATGACGTCTTTGTACAGAACAATCTCTTTCTGATAAATGGCAGGCTTTACCAAAAGAATCTCCAATAACTTGAATTTCTATGTGTCTTGGCTCTTCGATTAGCTTTTCCATATACATACCATCATTACCAAAAGCAGCTGCAGACTCTTGACGAGCGCTTTCCCATGCCTTTAATAAATCTTCTGGTTTCCATACCGCTCGCATTCCTTTTCCACCACCACCTGCAGTTGCTTTAAGCATTACAGGATAACCCATTTCTTTAGCCGTTTTTTGAGCTTCTTCAAAAGATCCTAAAATACCGTCAGAACCTGGAACACATGGAACACCAGCCGCTTTCATAGTTGCTTTTGCAGTAGCTTTGTCTCCCATTTTATCAATCATTTCTGGAGAAGCTCCAATGAACTTGATACCGTGTTCTTCACAAAT
>JAAURU010000404.1 GCA_012032075.1 Flavobacterium sp. | reverse complement strand
CAAACACCAATACACAATCAGTACAAAATAAATTACCTCCTAAACAAACAACACTATTTTCAACAAAAAATCCAAAACTTCATCACTGAAATTTGGATTTTCTTTAGGGTTATATTGTAATCGAGGTGTCACACTGAGCTTGTCGAAGTGCTCCCGAAGACGCTATTTCGTCAAATACATTTTTCTTCTTGAATACAACTCGTAGAACTGGTCGTCTTTTAAGTCGTCAATAAACAAGATGCTTTCTCCAGTGGATTTCATTTCTGGGCCTAAGGCTTTGTTTACGTTTTTGAACTTGCTAAACGAGAACACTGGTTGCTTAATCGCGTAGCCTTTTAATTGTGGGTTGAAGGTGAAGTCGGTTACTTTGTTGTGACCTAACATTACTTTTGTTGCGTAATTCACATAAGGCTCTTGGTACGCTTTTGCAATAAATGGAACAGTACGAGACGCTCTTGGGTTCGCTTCAATAATGTAAACCGTATCGTCTTTAATCGCAAATTGTATATTGATTAAACCAACTGTTTTCAACGCTCTTGCAATTTTATGCGTGTGGTCTTTTATTTGTTGCATCACAAATTCTCCTAAGTTAAAAGGAGGCAAAGTAGCATTACTATCTCCAGAATGCACTCCACAAGGCTCAATGTGCTCCATAATTCCTATGATGTATACATTTCCATCAGCATCACAAATGGCATCAGCTTCAGCTTCAATGGCACCATCTAAATAATGATCCAAAAGCAATTTATTGCCTGGAATCGATTTTAATAAATCAATTACGTGTTCTTCTAGTTCTTGTTTGTTAATCACAATTTTCATCCCTTGACCTCCTAATACATAGGAAGGACGTACTAATAATGGAAAATCTAAGGTGTCCGCTAACTGTGACGCTTCTTCCGCACTTTCCGCTATTCCAAATTTTGGAAAAGGAATATTCAATTCGGTTAACAAATCGGAGAAACGGCCTCTGTCTTCTGCTAAATCCAAAGCATCAAACGAAGTTCCAATTATTTTTATACCGTGTTTCGATAATTTTTCTGCCAGTTTTAAAGCGGTTTGTCCACCTAATTGTACAATAACTCCTTCTGGCTTTTCGTGTTGGATAATATCATAAATATGTTCCCAAAAAACAGGTTCGAAGTATAATTTATCAGCGGTATCAAAATCGGTTGAAACCGTTTCTGGATTACAGTTAATCATAATGGTTTCGTAACCACATTCTTTTGCAGCCAAAACTCCGTGTACACAAGAATAATCAAATTCGATTCCTTGTCCAATTCGATTTGGTCCTGAACCTAACACAATGATTTTCTTTTTATCGGTTACGATACTTTCATTGTGAACGTATTTTGTTCCGTCAGCTTTTTCAATTTCTGCTTCAAATGTAGAATAATAATAAGGAGTCAAGGCTTTGAATTCTGCAGCACAAGTATCAACTAATTTATAGACTCTATTAATATTTTGCTCTTGACGTAATTTATAGACTTGGCTTTCCAAACAACCCATCATGTGAGCAATTTGTCTGTCACCATAGCCTTTCTGTTTGGCTTCTAATAACAATTCTCTAGGAAGGGTATCTACTTTAAAATTGGAAATCTCCTTTTGTAAAATAAACAATTCTTCATATTGCTTCAAGAACCACATATCGATTCTTGTAATTTCATGAATTCTACTCAACGGAATTCCCATCGCAATAGCATCATAGATTACAAAAACTCTGTCCCAAACTCGCAAAGGTTAATTTCTCAATAATTTGTTCGTAGTTTTTGTAGCCTTTTCCGTCTGCACCTAATCCATTTCTTTTGATTTCTAAGGATTGTGTAGCTTTGTGAAGCGCTTCTTGGAACGAACGTCCAATTCCCATTACTTCACCTACTGATTTCATTTGAAGTCCTAAAGTTCTGTCTGAACCTTCAAATTTATCGAAGTTCCAACGTGGTATTTTTACAATTACATAATCTAATGTTGGTTCAAATAAAGCTGAAGTCGATTTTGTAATTTGATTTTGTAATTCGTCTAGGTTGTAACCCAATGCTAATTTAGTAGCAATTTTTGCAATTGGATAACCAGTAGCTTTAGAAGCCAAAGCAGAAGAACGAGACACACGAGGATTAATCTCGATAGCTACAATATCTTCTTTGTCATCTGGTGAAACCGCAAACTGAACATTACAACCACCTGCAAAATTACCAATAGCACGCATCATTAAGATGGCCATATCTCGCATTTTTGGTAGGTTGTATCTGACAATGTCATGGCTGGTGCCACCGTAATACTATCTCCAGTATGAATACCCATTGGATCCATATTTTCAATAGTACAAATGATAACTACATTGTCGTTTTTGTCTCTTAATAATTCTAATTCGTATTCTTTCCAACCCAAAAGCGCTTTGTCAATCAACACTTCATGAATAGGAGACATTTCTAAACCATACGTTAATTTTTCGTCAAATTCTTCTTTTGTATGTACAAAAGCTGCTCCAGTTCCACCAAGTGTAAACGAAGGACGAATTACTAATGGAAACCCAAATTCTTGTGCAATTTCTTTTCCTTGTAAAAACGAAGTGGCAATTTTTGCAGGTGCAGCACCAACTCCTAATTTAGCTAAAAGTTGTTTGAATTTTTCTCTGTCTTCTGTAATATTTATGGCATTGACATCGACACCAATCATTTTTACTCCAAAATCTTCCCAAATCCCTTTTTCATCAGCTTCGATACACAAATTCAAAGCGGTTTGTCCACCCATTGTAGGTAAAACTGCATCAATTTGTGGATGTGCTTTTAAGATTTCAATAATTGATTTTGTAGTTAAAGGCTTTAAATAAATATGATCGGCCATGGAAGGATCGGTCATAATAGTTGCAGGATTAGAATTGATAAGAATTACTTCTAAACCTTCTTCTTTTAAAGAGCGAGCCGATTGTGAACCCGCATAGTCAAATTCGCAAGCTTGACCAATTACAATAGGACCTGAACCTATAATTAAAACCGATTTAATAGAATTGTCTTTTGGCATGTTGTAGTTATTGTTGTTTGTAGTTATTTATTTTGAGTTTCCCAATGAAATTTCAATAAAAGCATCAATAATTTGTTTCCTGTAAGGATTATTTTTACTAATTATTAAAGAAATTGGGTATTTATTATTGTTTTTATCTGTAATCATTTCATCAACCTTTACAAATGTTTCATCGTTAAATTCTGAAAACCAAGCATCAAATTTCCTCTTTCTAATAAATTCTTTTCCATCTGAAGAATCGAAATATAAATCGAAGCAGCATTTCCTATTTTTTTATAAAAATCTATAAAAACAGCCACAACTGTGGCTCCCATATTTTTATCTTTTGAAGGTAATTTTACATTAGGATTATATTCTAGCAAAATTGCAAATTCAAAAACATTATTTCTAATTTCTTTAGATTCGTTTTCGAACAAATATGGTGTTGGCTTAAATCGTATTTCATAAATACAACCATTATTTGTTTCAAAATAATAGCTATTGTTGCTTCCTCCTTCAAAAAGAAATTTATAAACCATTATTTTTATTTAACGCTTTCAATTTTTTGCGA
>JAAURU010000403.1 GCA_012032075.1 Flavobacterium sp. | reverse complement strand
AACAATTGATTTAGGACCTGACACAAGTATATGTGCTGGTAATAGCAAAACAATAACTACAGGTTTAACAGACCCAACATTCAATCACAGTTGGACATTAAATGGAAATCTGTTAAGCGAAACTTCGAATACATTAACAGTTTCACAAAGTGGAACATATGCTGTGAGGGTAACCAAAAATAATTCAAGTTGTGTCATTACAGATGAAATTATTTTTAGCGATTTAACAGTAACCAATCCAACTAATATTGTAGCTTGTAATAATGGTAGTACAAATTATAACTACAACTTAACACAAAACAACGAAACAACATTAGCAATTGATGATGCCATTTATGATGTGTTTTATTACACTTCTTTCGCTAATGCAACTGCTCATACAAATCCCGTTCCGCAAGCACAAGTTAATAATTATACAAGTGCTGGAAATCAAACTATCTACTTAGCATTATTTAATCGCAATTCTGCCACTTTTTGTAATGCTGTTTATCAATTTGATTTGTTAGTTAGTAGCCCTATAACAGTAAACACAATAAACAATATAATTAACTGTGATGATCCAAATGGATACAGTATTAATCTTGACAACCATACTTTAACTAATAACCCACAATTAGCTTCAAACTTCAATTTATACTTTTATCCATCTCAGGCAGAAGCTCAAAATGGTGGAACTGGAAATTATACAAACAGTACAAATTATGCAGTTAGTACAGGAGCTTCAACTCAAACAATTTGGGTTAGAATAGAATCAACTACAAACGCACAATGTTTTAGAGTAGTAAGTTTCTCTATTACTATAAATGCATTACCACCAGTTGACAGCCTTAGTAATGTAATAGAATGTAGTAGCTATATTTTACCAACAATATCAATGGTAATTATTTTTCAGGCCCAAATGGAACAGGAACAATGTATAATGCTGGAGATGTAATTGATAGAACTGGAACCTATTTTATCTATAATGGACCAGATGCTAATGGGTGTTTTAACGAATCTTCATTTCAAGTTATTCTTGTGGAAGAATTTACAATACCTGAAAATCATTGTGGTGAATTTATAGTACCTATTCCTCCTGCTGGAGCTTTTTACGAACAAGCTGGTGGAGCTTCAAATAGTTCTAATGTTGAAATTCCAAGTGGGACTATAATTACAATAAATCAAACTATTTACTTTTATGCTGATGTGAATGGAACATTTTGTAAAGAAGAAGCTTTCCCTCTTATCATTAACCCTTTACCTCCAGTTGATTCTTTGAGCAATGTTACAACTTGTGTAAGTTTATAATTTACAACCTTCTAACAAATGGAAGTTACTTTGATGCGCAAGGAAATCCATTAAATGTTGGTGATGCTATTACAACCTCTCAAACCATCACTATTACAAATGGACCAGATGTTAATGGATGTAGCGATAGTAGCACATTTGATATTTTTATTATAAATAATGTAGGAAACCAAATTGTATGTGGAAGTTATACTTTACCAAATTTAGATGCTGGAAATTATTACACGGGAGCAATGGGTTCAGGTTCTTTAATCCCACAAGGAACAACAATTACTACATCCCAAACCATTTATATTTATGCCAATACTAGCACTGCTCCTAACTGTACTGATAATATGTCTTTCTATGTAGATATATTACCTGTTCCAGCTGTTGATACTTTAGATGACATTGTTGCATGTGATCATTATATTTTACCTACTTTAACTAATGGAAATTACTTTACTGAACCAAATGGTGCTGGAACGCAATTAAATGCTGGAGATATAATTGATTTAACAGGAAACAATTATGCACCAGGAACATATTACATTTATGCTCCTGCAAATAGCTCAAATTGTGACAATCAAGACGAATTTACAGTAACCATAAATCCTTATCCACTTGTAGATACCGTGGGAGATTTATATTTTTGTACTTCATATTCTTTACCCGATCCAATAAATGGTGCGTTTTATACAGCTCCAAATGGTGGAGGCACTCAAGTTACATCTACTATGGTTTTTCAGGAAACAAAAACATTTTACATATATAATATAGATGTAACTACTGGATGTTTTAGAGACATTCCTTTTACAGCTTACTATAATTACATTGGCTTACCAGATTTTGACAATCAAGCAAATTGTGATTTCTACACCTTAGAAACACTCACACACTCACCTCCTTTTCCAGACAATTATTCAATAAATTACTTTTCGCAGCCAGGAGGAAACTCAGCCGATTTAATTGACCCAAGTAATTATACTTTAACGAGTTCGCAAACTGTATATGTTTTTGCAAGCAATGGAGATCGTTTTCCTTGTACAGAAGAAAAAAGCTTTACAGTGACTGTTTCTCCAACACCTAATATTAATTCTTATCCAACAGATTTTTCTACCATTGACGGAACTAGTTATTGTGGTGAATTTACTTTACCCACTTTAACACCTACTACTTATAACATCAATTATTATTCACAACCAGGAGGAAACACAGCTGATTTAATTAATCCTTCAGATTACACTTTTACTGTTGATCCTTTGGTTCTTAATCAAACTTTTGACATTTGGGTTTATGCATCTGCAACTGATAATGCTTCTTGTAATGACGAACAACATTTCCAATTTACAGTTTATCCAAGAAGCGTTTTTCAGTAGAAAACGGAATTATTTGTGTGAATCCACAAACTGGAAATGTTGAAGAAACAGTAACCTTGGAAGTAATTCCAAATGGCAACTTAAATAGTAGCAATTATGACATTGAATGGTATTTGAATGGAACTTTAGTTGGAACTGGATACCAATATGAAGCAGATGAAGTTGGAACTTATGATGTAATCCCAATTAAACTAACTCCTGAAAATGCTCCTGATTGTTCTTATGAACCTACAACTGTTGAAGTAACATTATCTAGTGTAGCTGAAGCCGAAGTTGTAGTTACTGATACTTTTGAAAATTTTGCAGTAGCTACAGTTACTATTACCAATGGTTTTGGAACTTATGAGTTTTCATTAGACAATGAAATTTTTCAAACAAGTAATGTATTTGAAAATCTAACTTCGGGAGAACATACTATTATATTAAATGATATTTATGGAAATTGTGGTGATAGAACTCTTACTTTTACAGTAATAAAATATCCAAAATTTTTCACTCCTAATGGTGATGGTTATAATGACCGATGGAATATATTCGATTTAAAAGAAGATTCTTTTGCTATTATATCAATTTTTGATAGATATGGCAAACTAATTAAACAAATTACTCCAAGTGGATTAGGCTGGGATGGAACCTATAATGGAAGTTTGTTACCTTCATCCGATTATTGGTTTGTGGTAAATTACAATTATAATGGAGAAGAAAGAACTTTCAAAGCACATTTTACTATGAAACGATAAATAAAAAAGCCTAACATAAAAAACATTTGTTAGGCTTCTTTTTTACTTCTTTTTTTACATTCCAGTTCTAATCGCTTCAACAGGATCAAGTTTAGAAGCTGTAATTGCAGGAATAATTCCTGATAATAAACCAATAAAAGCTGCTAATCCAGTTCCTAGTAACATATTTTTGCACTTAATATAAATTCAAAATCTAA
>JAAURU010000402.1 GCA_012032075.1 Flavobacterium sp. | reverse complement strand
AATTGAAATTTGTTAAACGAGCAAGGTAAAATTTTACCAAGACGTTTAACAGGAACTTCTTTGAAATTTCAAAGAAAAGTGTCTGTAGCTGTTAAAAGAGCACGTCATTTAGCTTTAATGCCTTACGTGGCTGATTTATTAAAATAATAATTAATATATAGTTGTTGCTTCGATTTTTCGGAGCTAACTTCTACTAAAAAGGACAACAACATGGAACTTATCTTAAAACAAGACGTTCAAAATTTAGGATTTAAAGATGATGTAGTGACTGTTAAAAATGGTTACGGTCGTAATTATCTAATTCCTCAAGGATTTGCTATTTTAGCTACTCCTTCTGCTAAAAAAGTTTTAGCTGAAAATTTAAAGCAAAAAGCACACAAAGAGCAAAAGTTAGTTGACGATGCAAATAAAATTGCTGAAGCATTAAAAGCTCTTGAAATCAAAATTAGTGCTAAAGCTGGTGGTGATAAATTATTTGGTTCTATAACTAATGCTAATATTGTAGAAGCATTAGAAGCTAATGGTCATTCAATTGATAAAAAATTCATTACAAGTGGTATTGTTAAACGTATAGGTAAATATACAGCAAACGTAAGACTTCATAGAAATGTAATCGTTGAATTACCTTATGAAATTGTTGCTGAAAAAGCATAATTTTTTAAAAATAAGTAAAGACCCTTCATTTATGGAGGGCTTTTTTTTATATTTACATTTTAAAATTACAGCTATAAAACAACCTCTTAATTTATATTGGACTATTTATTTGTAGCTTGTTAAACAATTCAATCCTTTTATGAAATATGCTAGATTAACGAAAGAGCAATTAGAAGAATTACATCCTGAGTTTATTACTTTTTGGCTACTCAATCTATTGATAAAAAAGAATGGGATGATTTGAAAAGTAACAAACCAGAAATTGCAGACCAAGAAATTGATGTTTTTTCAGATATGATTTGGGATAGAGCAATTTCTAATGTTAACTTTATTGATCATTTTTCAAATAATTATATTTTCTTATTCAAATGTGTTGATACAACTGTTTATTCTTATGTAATTAATACTAAAGATGAAACGGTTGATTTTTTGACAACAGAAGGCATAAATTGGTTAAGTGAAAATATGTTTTCTAATGCAATTGAAATCCAGAAGGGGAAAAGAAATATTTCAGATGATAGAAACGGTGCTCTTTTCTCTATCATAAAACAAGGTGGAATTATAAGTAAAGGAGATCTTTTTATGAAATTAGATAATCTTTTAAATCAATAGGTTTTATGGATATTTTACAAACTATTCAGTCATTAAGAGACGAATTAAATCAGCATAATTATAATTATTATGTTTTGGATAAACCAACAATTTCCGATTTAGAATTTGATACAAAATTAAAAGAACTTCAGGTATTAGAAGATAAAAATCCCCAGTTTTATGATGAAAATTCTCCTACAGTAAGAGTTGGAGGTACAATTACCAAAAACTTTCAAACAGTTCAACATGAATTCAGAATGTATTCTCTCGATAATTCATATTCAAAAGAAGATTTATTAGATTGGCAAACAAGATGTCAGAAAATTTTAGGTGATGTTCCTTTAGAATTTACTTGCGAATTAAAATATGATGGTGCTTCGATAAGTATTTTATATGAAAATGGGAAATTAAAAAGAGCCGTTACACGTGGAGATGGTTTTCAAGGTGATGATGTAACTAATAATATTAAAACTATAAAGTCTGTTCCTATAAAATTAAAAGGAGATTATCCAGAAAAATTTGAAATTAGAGGAGAAATTATTTTGCCATTTGCTGGTTTTGAAAAAATGAATCAAGATTTAATTGAAATTGGTGAAACTCCTTATTCAAATCCTAGAAATACAGCTTCTGGAAGTTTGAAATTACAGGATAGTGCTGAAGTTGCAAAAAGACCCTTAGATTGTTTGTTATACACGTTAACAGGTAATAATTTATCTATTTCTTCACAATTTGAAGGTTTGCAAAAAGCAAGAGAATGGGGTTTTAAAGTACCAAATGAATCTAAAAAGTAAATAGTATTGATGAAGTTTTTGAGTTCATTAATTATTGGGATACTCACAGACATAATTTGCCTTATGAAACCGATGGAGTTGTCGTTAAAGTAAACCAAATTCAATACCAAGAAGAGTTAGGCTATACTTCAAAATCTCCTCGATGGGCAATGGCTTATAAGTTTAAAGCAGAACAAGTTAGTACTGTTTTAAATTCGATATCTTATCAGGTTGGAAGAACAGGTGCTATTACACCAGTTGCTAACCTAGAACCTGTTCAATTAGCTGGAACTGTTGTAAAGAGAGCTTCTTTGCATAATGCAGATCAGATTGAAAAATTAGATATAAGGATAAATGATACTGTTTTTGTTGAAAAAGGTGGAGAAATTATTCCTAAAATTATTGGTGTCGATTTAAAACAAAGACCACTAGATAGTAAGCCTACACAATATTTAACTCATTGTCCAGAATGTCATACAGAATTAGTTCGTATTGAAGGTGAAGCCAATCATTATTGTCCTAATTTTTATGGTTGTCCACCTCAAATAATTGGAAGAATGCAACATTTTATTTCTAGAAAAGCCATGGATATTGATGGTCTTGGTGGAGAAACAGTTGCATTGTTATATAATGCTGGATTAGTTTCTAATTATGCTGATTTGTACGAGTTAACTAAAGAACAAGTTATTCCTTTAGAAAGAATGGCTGAAAAATCGGCTGAAAATTTGATTAAAGGTATTCAAAATTCGAAAAATATTCCTTTTGAGCGTGTATTATATGCATTAGGAATTAGATATGTTGGTGAAACAGTTGCAAAAAAATTAGCGAAACATTATAAAAACATAGATGCAATTATTTCTGCCACTTTAATGGATTTAATTTTAGTAGATGAAATTGGTGAAAAAATAGCTCAAAGTGTTGTGCAGTTTTTTCAAAATGAAGCAAATATTGTTATTACAGAGAGACTTAAAAAACATGGAGTTCAATTCGAAATAAGTGAATCTTTAAATACAAATGTATCAAATAAATTGAGTGGAAAAGTATTTGTAGTTTCTGGTGTATTTGAAACTTATTCAAGAGACGATTTAAAAAAGGCTATTGAAGATAATGGGGGGAAAGTAGGCAGTTCAATTTCTTCAAAAACACATTATGTAATAGCTGGAGATAATATGGGACCAGCTAAATTAGATAAAGCAAACCAATTGAAAATACCAATAATTACCGAGTATGAATTTAATGATATCTTAAATGCCTAAGCTTAAAGCATCGCTTTGGTTGTATTTTATCTCAGGATTGTTGTTTTTAATAGCTATTTCAATTAATAATGATGTATTACTATTTATAGCTAAACCAATAATCATTCCATCGTTAGTGTATTATTATTTTTCAAGAATGAAAAAGAAGGTAAATGATTTATTTGTACTTTCTTTTTTGTTTTTCTTTATTGGAGATATGGTTTATTTAATCAACCAAAATGATTATTATTACTTAGGTTTATTTGTTTACCTTTTGCCTTACTTTATAATTATTATTTTTTATATAAAGATTTTTGTTTTTTTATTGTCGAGAAAA
>JAAURU010000401.1 GCA_012032075.1 Flavobacterium sp. | reverse complement strand
CTCCGATTCGGCTGATAAAGCCACTCGTTTTATTGCCAATTGCAACCAAAAGAAAATCCCTTTAGTCTTTTTACAAGATGTAACCGGTTTCATGGTAGGAAGCAAAAGCGAACATGGAGGAATCATTAAAGATGGTGCCAAAATGGTAAATGCTGTTTCTAATTCGATTGTTCCAAAATTCACAGTAATTATAGGAAACAGTTATGGAGCTGGAAATTATGCCATGTGCGGAAAAGCCTATGATCCAAGATTAATCTTTGCATGGCCAAGTGCTGAACTTGCGGTTATGGGTGGTGCACAAGCTGCTAAAGTACTGATGCAAATTGAAGCTGCTTCTTTAAAAAAACAAGGAAAAGTGGTTGATGAAAAGGTAGAACAAGAATTATTCGACAAAATAAAAGCACGTTATGATAATCAAGTTTCTCCTTATTATGCTGCATCTCGTTTATGGACAGACGGAATTATTGATCCTTTAGATACAAGAACGTGGCTTTCTATGGGAATTGAAGCTGCAAACCACGCTCCTATTGAAAAACCGTTTAATTTAGGTGTGATACAGGTATAATAATGTTTAATTGGAAAAAAATACTATTTGGTCTTTTCCTCATTTTTATTGATTTAGCAATCTATATTTTTTAGGTCTAGTACTTTTATCTTACGAAGATTTCTATGATGAAAGTAAAGGTGTCTATTGGAGTTTATCTAGTATGACTTTAGGTCAAAAAATAGCATATATTGGATGGTATATTTGGTTAATCGCTAATGTGATTTTAATTCTATACTTTATATGCAAACTTGTAAAGAAATATGTAATTAAAAAAATATAATCATAAATAAATTCTAGACTTTAAATGATTTATCTAACCAAATTACAGGCTTCATTTTTTAAATAGTTTTTCCTTAATTTCATCAGAAGTAAAGCCCTAACTATCTTCTGAAGCTAACAGTATTGAAGAAATTTCATTTTTATAAGCTTCTTCAGTAAGTAATTCTCCAGAAACACTGTAGATATAACCTTCGCTATTTAGTAAACTATCAATTTTATTTAAAATAGATTCATTTTGAATATCTAAAATTCTATGAATAATACTTTTTCTATGTGCTTCAATATTCATAATTAATACGTTTTAACAAATATAAATATTATTTCAATTACTTTATCTTTGCAATATGTTAAAGACCTTTTTTCAACCTTTTAAAACTGATATTTCAAGTATTCCTTTGCCTGAAAAATTCACGTTCCCTTTTTATTATGAACCTCATGAATTAAGCATTCTTGCGGCAAAAGAATTGCAAAAGTATCTTGAAACGCAAACGTCTTTTATTCATAATTTTGGTTTACAAGAAGCACAAGAAGGATTGGTAATTGGAAAAATGTTTGGGGTTTTGGTTTGTCAAAATAAAGAAGGTAAACTTGGCTACTTATGGGCATATTCTGGAAAATTAGCAGAGAATAATCATCATGACTATTTCGTACCGCCTGTTTTTGACATGCTACAAAACGATGGTTTTTTTAAAAAAGAAGAGGAAGTCTTAAATAGTATCAATCAAGAAATTGAACAACTTAAAAAATCATCCAATTATTTGTTTGCCAAAGAAAATTGGATTTCCACCAAAGAAAAAGCTACAGAAAGACATTCAAAATCAAAAAGACAGAATAAAAAGCTTTGAAAATTGAGCGTGATAAAAGAAGAAGTGAAATTCCAGCTCATTTAACTTCTGCTGAAATAGAACAGTTTGAATTGGAACTTTCAGAAGAAAGTAAAAAAGAAAGTATTTTGTTAAAAAAAATGCCAAATACTGGAATTTCCAAATTGAAAATGCTAAAAAAGAAGTAACCATTTTTACTGATAAAATTTCAGAATTGAAAGAGCTTCGCAAGCAAAAATCAGGGGAATTACAGCAACAATTATTTGACAGTTATTCCTTTTTAAATCAGGATAAGAAACTAAAAAGTGTAGGACAAATATTTGATAACAATCCACCAGCTGGTGCAGGAGAATGTGCTGCACCAAAATTATTACACTTTGCTATTCAAAAAGATTTAAAACCTATTGCAATGGCTGAATTTTGGTGGGGACAATCTCCTAAATCGGAAGTACGAAAACACATGCAATTTTATCCTGCTTGCCAGAGTAAGTGCAAACCTATTTTAGCACACATGCTTGAAGGAATTCCAATGGATGACAATCCGTTTTTAGAAAACCCAGCAGAAGGAAAAAATATTGAAATTGTTTTTGAAGATAATTATTTAGCAGTAATTCATAAACCTGCCGAATTTCTTTCAGTACCTGGAAAAATGTAAAGATTCAGTTTATGAAAGAGTGAAAAGTTATATCCAAATGCAACTGGACCTTTAATTGTACATCGATTAGATATGTCAACATCTGGATTATTACTCATTGCAAAATCGGAAGAGATTTATAAAGATTTACAATCGCAATTTATAAAACGAACCATTCAAAAACGATATGTTGCCATTTTAGATGGAATTGTTCCAAATGATGAAGGACTTATTGATTTACCCTTACGAGTAGATTTAGATAACAGACCCAATCAATTAGTTTGTTACGAACATGGAAAAAGCGCACAAACAAAATACAAAGTGATAGCAAGAAAAGAGGGTAAAACACGTATTCACTTCTACCCTATTTCTGGACGAACACATCAATTAAGAGTGCATGCTTCACATTCGTTAGGTTTAAATTGTCCCATTCTAGGAGATGATTTGTATGGCACAAAATTAGATAGATTATACTTACATGCAGAAGAAATAACATTTCTCCATCCTGTTTTGAAAGAAAATATTACTATTTTTGAAGAAGCGGAGTTTTAGATATAACCAAAAAGTGCAATAAGATTACTAAAATAATTTAATTTTAGAATTAATTAGAAAAACTATAATGAAAAAACATAAAATAACTTCCAATCAAAAGAAAATTCTTAAAGGAATGGATGAAGTTTATAACCAATTAATAAAATTCAAGAAAAAAATGAACAGTGAATTGGTTGTACTTAAAATGAAAAAATTGTTAGAATAAAACCGTAATAATGAAAAAACTACTTATCATAGGATTATTAGCATTGGTAACTGAACAAATATCTGCACAAAACTTCACTCGCAGAGATTCATTACAAGGTGGTTTACGTTTTGAACGAAACTGTTTTGATGTACAACGTTACGATTTGAATATCAAAATTAATCCAGAAGAAAGAAGTATTGTTGGCTATAACGATATTACATTTAATGTGGTAGAACCAACGAATAAAAATTCAGTTAGACTTATTTGATAACATGAAAGTAGATTCTATTCTTTGGAACAAGCAAAAATTAACTTATACTAGAGAATATGATGCTGTATTTGTTAATTTCCCAAAGGAATTAACTAAAAATACATCTGAAAAAGTTCGTTTTTATTATTCGGGGAAACCCAAAGTTGCTAAAAACGCTCCTTGGGATGGTGGTTTTGTATATAAAAAAGACAGTAACGGAAAAGATTTTATTGCAGTTGCAGTGCAAGGAACAGGTGCTAGTTTATGGTATCCTGTAAAAGATTCTCAAAGTGACGAACCAGACAAAAGGTGCAACCATAAAAAGT
>JAAURU010000400.1 GCA_012032075.1 Flavobacterium sp. | reverse complement strand
CTCAATTCGAAGAAGAGTATAAATTATCAGTTGAGATAAGCGATTATAGTTTATACCAAATGAAGGTTGAAAAATTAGAAAAAGCATTGTTGAAAATTCCTCCAGATGACAAAATGATTTTGCAACTAAAATATCAAGACGATGCTTCAATAAAAGAACTAGAAGAGTTGTTTCAACTTTCAGAAAGTGCAGTAAAAATGAGGCTTTCAAGAGCAAAATCAAAAGTTTTGGAAGAATATAATAACATAGTAGATTGATTATGAAAAACGAAAATAAAAATCCATTTAAATGCATAGGTGAGCCACCTCAAGAAGTGCCAAAAGATTTAAAAGACAAAGTAATGAGCGATGTAAATTCAGTAAAGTTGTTAATGGACTTAACAAGTTTGTTTTCATCAAATTATGCAAGTTCAATTGAAAGTTTTTTTAAAACAAAAAATAAATCAAACAATACTAATAAATAATAAAAATGGAACTATTAAATCAATTAAAATCAGATACATTTGAAACTTTGAATGTACTGTTTTACAAGATAGGAGAAGGAATAATTAGTTTTTTATATGCTTTAATTGTACTAATTATTGGTTGGTTTGTTACTAAGTTAGTAATCTATGTTTTTGGAAAAGCATTAGATTTATCTAGGATAGAAAATTTATCCACAAAAATCAACGAAGCCGATTTTTTTGGTAAATCGGAAATAAAAATTTCATTGAAACAAATTATATTAAGTTTTACCAAGTGGATTTTAATATTGGTATTCTTTATTATAGCTGCCGATGTGATGCAATGGAAAATCATTTCAGAAGAAATTAGTCATTTATTGAGATACCTACCTAAGCTGTTTAGTGCAATAGTGCTGTTTATGATTGGGATTTACATAGCTAATTTTGTTAGAAAAACAATTTTTGTAATGTTTCAGTCTTTCGATTTAAGTGGTTCTAAAATAATAAGCAGTATCGTTTTTTATGGAATCTCGTCTTTAATTACAATCACAGCTTTAAATCAGGCTGGAATAGATACTTCAATCATTACTAATAATATAACCATTATTTTTGGCTCATTCTTATTGACTTTTGCACTTGCTTTTGGTTTTGGTTCAAAAGAAGTGATTAAAAAATTATTGTTAAGCTTCTATTCTCGAAAAAACTATCAAGTAAACGATGTTATTAAAGTAAATAATATACAAGGCAAGATTGAAAGTATCGATAATATTTGTGTTACACTACTAACTGAAAAAGGTAAAATAATTATTCCAATAGAAGAAATAGTAGAATCTAAAGTAGAAATTTTACAAAATGAATCAAACCAGTAAAAATCCAAAATATGAAAACAAATTTACAAATTAAAAATTACATATTATTTTTATTTCTTTTTGTGTCACTTTTATCTTTTTCACAAAAAAAGCAAAAAATAAAAGGAGATAATGTGTATGCTACAAAAGTAATTGAATTAGATTCGGTTATAAATAAGATACTTATTCGTGACGATTTAGAAGTTTCATTATCATTTATGAATAATTCAAATTCTATTTATTTAACGGGTGATCAAAACATATTAGATACATTAAACTTTAAAGTAGTTGATGGATTTTTAGAAGTAGGAACAAATTTTAAATTACTAACTAAGAAAAAACTCAAGATCGAATTAAATCTTACTTCAATAAATGAATTAGAAGTAATTGAAGGAGCTAAAATAAATCAAATTGGAAGTTATACAACAGATACTTTTAAGCTTACCAGTAAAGGAAATGCAAAATTGATTTTAACATTCAAGCAAAATATTTTGAAGGTGATTTTTAAATAATTCATCAGGAGCTATTGATATAAAGGCTACAGTAGGTAAAATTATTTTTGATGAAGATATTGATTTTAAAACAAAATTTAAACTTCAAGAAGCAAAAATAGATCTATATAAGGATGCCGAAGTAGATGTTACAGGAGGATTTATAGAATATTTAAAAATAAGAATGGTAGGTGCTCCTATTTTAAGAGCAGAGAAACTCAGAATAGTTGAACTTTCAATTACTATGGAAAACTCTAGCAAGGCTGAATTATTTTGTGAGAAAAAGATTGAGGTTTATCTTGAAAATAAATCAAAATTGGAGCTTTATGGACAACCGAGTGTAACTGTAAAAGCAATAAAAGGAAGCTCATTGTTACAAAAGAGAGAATAATTTTAGTTTTTGTTGTGACCTACATTTATTATTGGTGTCTCAATTATATAACACTTTTAAAACATAAATAAAAAATGGAAAAATCAAAATTAGAAATTGTAGAAACAAATTATAGAAAATTAGAAGATATTACCAATACTTGCGAGAGCTTGGTTGAGAAAGTAGGTCATTTAATCGTTGATTTATTTAACAATCCAGATCCAAAACTTGAAAAGCAATTGAATGAGTTTAATTCTAAATTTAGTGCTAGACATCAAGAATTAAATGATATTAGAGAACAATATCAAATTGAAAAACTATATCCACTTCAAGGAGTTGAAACATTTAATTCTACCGAAGAAGAAAGAGAATCGTAACAAAGATAAAATTTCAGTATTAGGCTCTATTGGTATTTTTGAAGTTCAATAGAGCCTTTTTATCAAAAGTGAATAAAATGAAAACCAAATATATAATCGTTCTATTTTTACTTTTTCTTATTGCAACATTCTTAATTCAAAATGCAGAAATATTAACAATTAAATTCTTGTTTTGGGAATTTACAATAAGTTTTAGTTTAGTTGTGTTAATCTCAATATTATCAGGATTTGTGATGTATTGGTTAATAAGAGTAAAATCAAAAGTCAAAAATTTAATATCAAATAAAAAAAAATAAATAGTATGAAAAAAAGTATTCTATTAGCATCGTTTTTAGTAACGTTTTCAATCATATTCTCAATCTTTAGAAACCAAAGAAATTAGAGCTAATATGAGCAAAGGAAATCAACCTGGAATTGAGGTTTTTATTCCTTATGTAACAGAAGATAATGTAGAAGATGCCATAAAAAAAGTTACCAAAAAATATAAAGGAGACAAAGAAAAAATTAAGAAATCAAAAGAATTTTATATAGATGATGCTATGATAAAAGAAATTAGCGATAATACTATAGACATTCATCAAACAATGGAAAAGGAAGGAAATGGAATACGTTATACGGCTTTTTTTAATTTAGGAGTAACTTTTTTGAGTTCTAGTTTTGATGCTAAAAAGTTTGCTTACGCAGAAGAAATAGTCAATAGGATAGCTTTACAAGCATCAGAAATTAGGATCGACGATATTCTTAAAGATGAAGAAAAAAAATTAGAGAACTTAATTGATGATAAAAAAGATTTTGTGGATGATAAAGAAGATGCTTATAAGGATATTGAAAAAGCAAAAGATGAAATTGCAAAAAAGAAAGAGAGATCGAAGATTTAACAAAAAAATCGAAACTAAAACAAGCGAAGTTGATAAACAAGCTAAAAAAGTACAAAGTTTGAAAAGACAAAAATCATTAATTAAATAGCATAAATAATAATAATCACAAAAAAATCTCGATAATTTCGGGATTTTTTGTTAAATTAAAAAAAGTTTAAAATATAATGTGACTTATGTAGCTTTTTTGTTTCATAA
>JAAURU010000399.1 GCA_012032075.1 Flavobacterium sp. | reverse complement strand
GGTGAATTGAATTGTCTTTTAAATATTTTAAGAAAAAATATCGTCAAATTAAAAGAGGGAAAAAGAAAAGTACTTTTACTTTAGTTTCAACGGGAATTTGAACTCCATACTTTTTTGTTAAAGAAAGTGAGTAAAAAATGAGAAAGTTCTCTTTTTTGTTTAAAAATTGATTCAAGAGAAGAGAGGAAAAGGAAATAGAAAGAAATAAAAAGAAGAAAATTTGTGTTTTTACTATGCGAAGATAATGACACAGAAGATTTAGAATCTAATATATATGAATTAACAATAAATAAATAATAAATGAATCCTATTTTAACAAAAAACGTATTTCTTGTAAAAGAACATGTTGGCATGTTTAAAGCTGCTAACAACTTTGACATCTTTAATCCTGAAAGTGGCTCTTTAATGATGACTTGTAGAGAACCTAACTTAGGTTTCTTTACTAAAATGCTTCGTTTTACCGATTATAAAAGAATAACACCATTTAACATAGTCATTAGCGATACTCAAAATAAAAAAATTATTTCAATAAAAAGGGGTACTACTTTTTTTAGATCAGATGTTGAAATTTTTGATGAAGGAGATCGATTAATAGGTGTTCTTAAACAAAAGTTTTTCTCTTTTGGAGGGAAATTTGAAATTCACGATGCAAACGATAGACATTTATGCACTTTACAAGGAAAATGGACAGGTTGGGATTTTAAATTCATACAACAAGATAAAGAAATTGCAAATGTTTCTAAAAAATGGGCTGGAATAGGTAAAGAATTTTTTACAAGTGCTGATAATTATGTTTTAAACATAAATGAAAACGTTCCATCAGATGATAAGCTAAGACCATTAATTTTAGCTGCTGTAATGTGTATCGATATGGTTTTTAAAGAATAATAGTAGAAAAAACAAAAATTATATAGGTATATGTCATAAAAAACATATACCTTTTTATTTTTAAAAAATATTTAAAGGCTTTCCCAACCTTTTCCCAACTTTTATGCCTCTATATAAGAAAGCAACCAATTGTGATGGATGAAAAAATAATACAAGCCTGCAAAAAACAAAACCGTGAAGCGCAACGAAAGGTTTATGAGTATATGGCAACAAAGCTATATCACTTATGCAAACGCTATATTAAAAAAGAGGAAGAAATTGAAGAAGTTTTAGCTGATGGATTCTTTATCATCTTTACTAAGATAGAACAACTCAAGGAAACGTATGCTTTTGAAGCTTGGGCTCGAAAAATTGTGGTGAACCAATGTTTGTTACAACTTAAAAAGAACCTCAACTTCAATTTGTATTTAGAAGATGTGAGTTACAAATCCCAACCTCTAGCAGATGAAATAACCGATTTAGAAGAAGCCGATTTACTTAATTTACTCAATTACATTCCAGAAGGCTGTCGCACTATTTTCAATCTATTTGTCATTGAAGGTTATTCTCATAAAGAAATTGCTAGTGAATTAGGTATTTCTGAAGGCACATCAAAATCACAATTGAATGCTTCAAAAACAAAGTTAAAAGAATTGGTAAACACTTTTTACTATCAAAAAGCAAAATAGTCATGAACACAGAAGATAAATTATATAAAAAAATACAACAAGCAGCTGAAAATGCTACACCAGATACTTTTCCAGGAATGGAAAAGTATGGGCAAGAGTTGAGGAAAAGTTGGATAAAAAAGAAGACAAAGAAGTGATAGTTTTATGGAAAAAACTAGCGATTGTTGCTTCTTTACTAGTTTTTATAACTATTGGTTACCAATTAACTAAAGAAGATGAGCTTATAATTAAACCTGAAAATACAATTGTAAAAGACAATAAAAAAGAAAATCCATTTGAAAACAAAAAAGAAACTGTAGTTGAAAGTGAAATAATAAAACCTGAAATAGATAAAGAAAAAATTGATGCTATTTTCAATAAAGATAACGAGGTTCAAAGTTTTGTTAGTTCAAAAGAAAAAATAGTAATTCCAACAATTTTAAAAGACACAACATCTGTTAATCTAAACGAAATTGTGGTAATTGGTTATGGATCAACTAAAAAATTAATAAAGACTTCATCAAATACTATTACAATCGACCCAAAACAGATGACTACTCAGAATAATTTCATTCAAAATCAATCAAATTCTAATCCAGTAATACATTCTCTTCAAGGAAGAGTTGCTGGTATAAATATAAGTTCCTCAACTGGAGTACCAGGAACTTCAAAAATGTAGTCATTAGAGGAGCTGCCTCTTTAAATGGAAATCAAGAGCCCTTATATGTTATAAACGGTACTCCTATTAATGATGGGGATTTCAGAAAACTAAATCCAAATGACATTGAATCAATTGAAGTACTAAAAAATGCAGCCGCAACTTCTCTTTACGGTTCAAGAGGTTCAAATGGTGTAATATTAATTAAAACGAAAAATAAATTAAGTAAAAGACAACTTAAAAAATTATTAAAAGAAAATAAAACTGAAAAGGAAGAACCCAAAATACAACTAGGAATTTCACAAGAAGAATATGAATCATTCATAGAAAACCCTTTCACAAATCCAAAAATAGAACCGCTTTCTACCTTTTCTATTGATGTGGATAATGCTTCTTACACGAATGTTAGACGTTTTATTAATCAAGGGCAAACCGTTCCAAAAGATGTCGTTCGTGTAGAAGAGATGATTAATTTCTTTAAATATGAGTACAAACAACCTGAAAACGAACATCCCTTTGCAATTGAAACTGAGTATAGCGATTGTCCTTGGAATGCGAATCATAAGTTGGTGAAAATTGGTTTACAAGGCAAAAACATTGAAGATAAAAACCTTCCTGCTTCCAACTTTGTTTATCTTATTGATGTTTCTGGTTCAATGAATGATGCTAACAAATTGCCTCTATTAAAACAATCGGTAAAAGTATTGGTTGACAAAATGCGAAAAGAGGATAAAATAAGTATTGTAGTTTATGCTGGAGCTGCAGGATTGGTTTTAGAACCAACACCAGGAAATGAAAAAGAAACAATACTAAATGCTTTTGAAAAATTAAACGCAGGTGGAAGCACTGCTGGTGGACAAGGCATTGAATTAGCTTATAAAGTAGCGCAAGAAAACTTTATAAAAGGAGGAAACAATAGAGTAATTTTAGCTACTGATGGAGATTTTAATGTAGGAGCATCTTCCGATAAAGATATGCAAGAATTAATTGAAGAAAAACGAAAATCAGGTGTGTTTTTAACGTGCTTGGGTTTTGGAATGAACAATTACAAAGATAGCAAGATGGAAATTTTAGCCGATAAAGGCAACGGAAATTATGCTTATATCGACAACATTCAAGAAGCCAATCGCTTTTTAGGAAAAGAATTCAAAGGTTCGATGTTTGCCATTGCCAAAGACGTAAAAATTCAGATTGAGTTCAACCCAAGTATAGTAAAAGCCTACCGATTAATTGGTTACGAAAATCGAAAATTACGCCCTGAGGATTTTAAAAATGATGCCATTGATGCTGGTGAATTAGGAAGCGGACACACTGTAACAGCATTGTACGAAATTGTTGGAATCCCAAGGAGTGCAGCTTCTGCTGTCATTGTACCACCGGAGCCTACAAAGACATCGGTATTTTGCAACAAAGTTTTGCCAAC
>JAAURU010000398.1 GCA_012032075.1 Flavobacterium sp. | reverse complement strand
CTTTACGAATATGAAGAGGGTGAGCACACGAGGTATCAAAAACGCAAACAAACATGTACTTATGGCAAGTTTAACCTACAACTTGAAAAAATACTTGCGTTTTGTAGTGAAAAACCAGGCATTTTAAGCCAAGTTGTGTCGATCAAAGTAGTGAAGAACATTACTTTTCTAAAAACACAATTCTATGAGTTAAAAATAGTTTTTTTAAGCCTATCAATTTTTGTAAAACTGTACTTAAATCAAAAAACAAGCCTCGTTTAAATCACTTTAAATGAGGTTTATTTTTAATTTATTATCTTAAAATTAGCTTTTTGGAGAGGTTGTGCAACAGCTACCGCTGTTATATGCTGTTTTATTTGTTAATCCAATTATGATATTCTTTATCACACCAGTTTTTTAAGAAGCTATTAAATTCATATAATATTTTTTCAGGTTCTGATTTAAAATACTCTTTAGGCAAACCATCAACAATATGAATATTTGTTGTCTTTTCATCTAAGTTTATTAAATATTGTTGTCCCCCCGCTGCGCAAAGTCTCCCGACTTTGAGCTAAATTATAAAAATCATTGACTTATGTATTTAATAAATGAAGATTCTTTTGAAACATCTACTTTTGGAATTTCTGCTAATTCTACCTCAACTAATCCTTGATTATTTATGTAATTACTTGCGCTAGAATAAATGTAGTCTTCTACATTTTTAACCAATCCTGAACGTACAGGATTCATGTGTATGTAATCTAGTTTTGACCATAAGAATTTTTCTGAATACACTTCTTCTGCGTGATTACCATATTGCCAAAATTGATAGTTCTTGTTTCTTGTATGTGTTTCTGTAGCTTTTTTAAACCGTTCAAGCATCCATTCTCTTCTGCTCTCGGGTTCAGTTTGTATTTTTTCTAAAATTGTTGTTGCTGTAAATTTCTTGAAATCTCGCAATAAATCTGATAATTTACCTTCATTTGATTGCACTACCATGTGAATGTGATTGCTCATTATTACATAAGCATATACTACCATTCCTTTGTTTTTTATGCAATAATTTAAACATTCTACAACACTATCTCTATAATTTTGTCTTGTAAAAACGTCTATCCAATCTACAACTGTTGCAGTTATAAAATGTGCTTTTTCTTGGTCTCTTATTACATAGCCTTCTTTCATAAACTTTAATTTGTATTTAAAGATAGGAAAATATACTATTATTATAACTCAAAGTGAGGAGACTTTGCGGAGCGGATTTGGGTTCTAAATTAAGATTTATTTTTCGGTTGTCACTAAACTGCCAAATACAAAACAATTTTCCCATTAAGCCTAATGCCCAAATCCGTTGTAGTAGCTGTTGTATGCTGTTTTTTATAATCCGTAACCACTTTTCCACTCATTTATTTCTTTCGGGTGTTCTTTGTCAATTGGATAATTTGCCTTCACAAATTCAAATTGCTCTTTAGTTAGAAGAACAATTCTCCCATCATTTCCAGAGCTAATGGGATAAAATCTTTCCTTACTTTTCTGAGTTTTTAGTTGGTCGTTTAGCATTTCTATAAAGTTTACAAAAGAAATTCCCCAATCTTTTTCTCCAAAATCATTATCATAAGCGATGTATTCTTTTCCATTGAGTTTTATTTTATGGGTCCAGTGTTTTTCAGTTTGATTATTAAATTCATCTGAAATTTCAAGTTTCAAATTTAGTTTGTCAAATGATTTTTTTACGGTTTCTAAATACTGAATTAAACCACCGCCTTCAAATAGAGTTTCTGCATCAATAAAATAAAACCTATTGTCAGTAAATATTAAGCTTTCGCCTTTCATTTTGCCTTCAAAGAAATTTAATTCGTTATACGATTTCTCAAATTCAGCTTTTGTTTCTTTTAAATCTTTTTTTTCGGTAAGATTGAAAAAATTGATGTTTTTCTAATTCTGATACAATTTGGTTTCCAGTTAGTTTAGTTTTGTTAATTTCTTGATGGTTTTCAGGTTCTTTTACCACAATGTTATTCTGAGATTTCGAATTACAACTAAATAATAAAAAGCTATATAATAAGAGTAGTGTTTTATTCATTTTTTGTTTTTAATAAATGTTCTTTATTTTCGAGTTTTCTCTGTAAAATAGCATACAACGGTTGGCGGCTTGGCGAAGGTGGCGATTTTCACCACAAATGTTAATGCGGAGAACCAATGTTTGATTAACCACAAATGTGTCTGCGGAGCACTGAACCGCCACTTTTGCCAAACCGCTGTTAGCCGTTCGTTGTTTGTCACACATCAAATTGTCTTAAATGGTGGTCGTTATGTTTATATGCAAAAATTCCAATTTGCTCATTTGTCATTTTACCAAAAAAGTCGTGAATAAAACTGTCGTTTGAGAAATTCCCGTATGCATTAATTTGCTCTATCCAAGTTAAAAGTTCACTTTGAAAATCCCCATCATTCTCATTCACAGTAAAGGCTTTTCCCGCAGGCATATTTTTACCTATTGGTTTGTCGTCTTTCGTATTACTTCTTAAAGCCAATTTGCCAAAGAGTTTACCCAGAAATTCTTGCTTATAAACAAAATTCTTTTTTCCAAGAACCCACTCGTTCCAAATAGTGTTATGCTTGGTCATTTGATACACATTCATTTTGCCCCAAACTGGCTTACCGTCTTGCTTTAATAAACTAATTCTTTGAATTAGTTCTTCTCTTGTCGCTAAATCAAATACTGTTTTCATTGTCAAAATTGTTTATTGGTTGCAATGAAAAATAGTTACCGGAATCGTCTTTGAACAATGCTTCTGTTCCATAAAATTCTTTTGTTGGTGCTTTAATAAACTCAACACCTTTCGCTTTTAGTTCTTCGTAGGTGGCAAAAATGTCATTACAGGTCAGAACACCACATCCAAATACACCTGCTTTGATTAGTCTTATAAGACTTTCTGCAACATTTTCAGGAAACATTTTGCTCACTGTAACTGGAAATAATACTAATTGTAGGTCAGGTTGTTCTGGTGGTGAAACCGTCAACCAACGAGTATTTGGACCCATCGGAATGTCGTCTACAAGTTTGAACCCTAATTTGTTAACATAAAAGTCATAGGCACTGTTTTGGTCTATGACGTGAATGTTCGTAACTGTCATTTTTGTTATCATTACTGTCTCTTTTTAAATTTTAAATTCAATGCAAAAGTCGGCAATGATTTACGATTTTACTTCTTCATAATTGCTATTTTCTGTCCAACCGTGCATAAATGCATAACATTTTGGAACAAACGATAACGGTCTTGCTTGTATTTCAATTTTCCTTTCCTTGTTGTTGTGCAAAAACTCAGAAGGTGTCTTACCAACAGTTTTGCTAAATAGTCCGCTGAATGTACTTACGCTATCATAACCAACTAAAAGCATACTTCCCTTACTGTCTTGTCTTGTTTCAATAAATGTTGGGCTATGTCAATTCTAACTTTTGTAAGGTATTGGTGTGGAGTCTTCCCGTAAACAGATTTGAACAGTCTTATAAAATGGAATTTGGAAAAATGTGCTTCATCTGAAATGTTGTTAAGTTCAATTTTTTCAGAGTAGAATTTGTCAATATAGAGTTTGGCTTGAACAATACGTCTGTACAGGTAGATTTTTGGATATTGTTCTGTTGTCATTTT
>JAAURU010000397.1 GCA_012032075.1 Flavobacterium sp. | reverse complement strand
AAAATTTCATCAGCATCTTCAAAATTTTGAAGTATATATTCAAGATGATTTGAATTACTATTATTTGATATAAATTTATTATTACTCATTGGCTTTTACATAAAATACATTTAACTTCTTTGTTTCTCCATATTCCTAAAACTTCATTCCAACTTTTGTCATTAATCTTTATTACATCTCTTCTGCCAATAATTGTATTGAATTTATCAACTATATCATTCATCATTTTATAATCCTTTTGATTAATCAAATCAATATTTTGATTGTTGTCATCAGCTCCAAAACATCCCGCGCTACAAGCAATTTGGGATTAAATTATGCCCATTTTTTGGATTTGCCAAACCTTCCAAATACAAAACCATTTTTAATTAATCCTAATACCCAAATTGGTTACTGCGTGTTTTGTATAGTTTATCGTTTTGTCATTTTGTCTACCCAACTTTTTATCTCTTCATTCTCTGCAAATTCTAATGGATATTTTCTAATAGCAACAACTTTTTTCCCACCTGGGACTATTGATGAAGTTGTTGCTATTAAACCTTTTTTAGCACCTTCGAAATCAACATCTGTAAAAAAAGATTTTACCGTCTCAATTTTTACTGAATTACTTTCTTTATGCCTTTTACACTGGATTATAATATATGGTTTGTTTTTGTCTTTTTTATCGTAAACGCGAACATCGACTCCACCGTCATTTGTGCCAGGTCCAAGTTCAACAGAATAATTTTGTCTATTGAAAAATTCAGCAGTTAATCTTTCAAAATTTCTCCAATGCATGAATTCCAATTTATTAGGATTGGCTGATAAATAATTAATTAATTTTTGATCTATGAATTGATTTTCAGATAGTGGAATATGTTCTCGTTGAAATAAATTATTTAAATCGACACCGCCATCCCATAAAATTTCTTCAACAGGTTTTATCGAATTTGACATTTTCTGATTGTGGAGAATATTTTCCAATGCATTTAGGACAACTTCCATTGGTGCAATTTGCTCATCTATTATTTTCTCCACAATTGGAGTTGGATTAATTAATTTTGAATTCTCTGGGTCATGTGCATCCTTCATTAATTCAAAAATCTTTATGGACGCCCATAACTGTTATATCCTTTCGCTTTCCCATTCTAGAAATCTATCAAATCTCTCAGAAATAGTGGTGAAGCATCTGAATCTAATTCTCCTAATTTTTTTCTGATACTCCAGCAATATTCATCAAAATCTTCTGATCTGATACGAACAATTTTTTCTTTGTTTATATTATAATCTTTGAAGATTTCGCTACTTGGATATTCTTGTTGAAGAATTTCCAAAAGATAATCTTCTGAAATAACAAGTCCAGACTTAATAACAGCGATGTCAAGCATTGTATTAATTACGTTTTCTAATCTCCAAATGATAGCACCCATATAATTTAAATTGCACAGAATTTCCTAACAAACCCTCACCTTCCCAGTAACAACCCCATCTATCAAACTCATTTTATACTCTTTCAACTTTTCTATCTCTTGCTCTTTTAAAGAAATTGCGGTGGCAATTTTTGTGGTTGCAGTTTCAATAAATTCTGCTATTTCTTTTTGTTCTTGTTTTGGTGGAATTGGAATCAATTGATTTCCAATAAAATCAGAATTAGCTCTAGGCATTTTTGAGCCATAAGTTGATGAATCAATAAGATTAATAAATTCAAACGATAGCATCAATTGATGTAAATACCAATTGAAAGTATGATTATTATTACGATAAACTAAAAACTCTGTTGTACAAATTCCTTCTTCTTTTGCTAAAAACACTTTTGCTAAATAAGGTCTTAATTTTCCAAACAAGATATCTCCTTTTTTAAAATAATTAGCTAACCCTTCTGTTTCTGAATTTGTTACAACATAATTTCCTGTCCAAGATTCTATATTTTCCATTCCAATATAATTTAAAGGATTTCCTTTGCTTACCATTTTATCAGAAACTAAATTAGCAACATATTTCAACCTTTTCACCTCCCAATGCTCCGGAATCTCACCAATCCATTCCACACCACTGTCTTTTAACTTTACATTCTCATTTAAACCTCTAGTAACGGCTTTATGAATGAGTATTTGTCTGCGTTCTTTGAGCAGTTCTATTTGTTGTTGCTTGATGGCAACAGCTTCGTCTATCTTAGCGGTTTTATCGTCAAGGAAATTAGCTATTGCGGTTTGTTCTTCTATTCTTGGTAAAAGTGCATAAGCATCATTATAAATTCTTGTTTTAAATTTATTCTTGTGAAGCCTCTTCCAACTAAAGAAAAATAATTTCTATAAGTTTTACTTAAAAATAAATAATTAACAAATTCAGCATTTACATTTTGACTTGATATTCTAAATCCTTTACAAAAAGAGTTCAAATACAATTCAATGTTATCTCCTAAATAAATAGAATTTTTGCAATATCTTCCAAAGTTTCACTACTCATTAAAAACAAAATATCATTTTTCTGAACTCTATTTTGATTTTCATTTTCGTTAATTTTTTACATATTGATATTGATTACCATCAATTTTAATATTATTACAAATATTTGTAAATGGAATAAATGATTTTATTCCATCAGAATATTCTTTGCTAAAATCATCTCCTTTTTGCCATTAATTCCAGCATAAATATTACCAATGAATTTCATTTTCTTCACTTCCCAATGCTCAGGAATTTCTCCCAACCATTCCACACCGCTGTTTTTATAGTGGTCGTACTTTCTCATCTTACCAATTTAAAATTTCAGCAATTAAACCATCACTTTCTTTTTCCAAAGCTAAAATATCAGCCGTTACATCCTCTAACGAACGTAGTGGTTTGTGCTGGTAAAAGTATTTGTTAAAACTAATTTCATAGCCAATTTTCATAGCGTCTAAGTTAATCCATGCTTCTGCTACATGTGGTTGCACTTCTCTTAAAAAGTAAGGGTGTATGTTTTCTTTTAAAGGTACATTTTCGGTGTCACGTAAATCGCTTTCCGTTTCGTAAGTAAGATATTCTCCTTTTTTAAGAGACTTCTCGACTCCGCTCGAAGTGACACCTATTGATTCTTTAGAATAATACCCATAATCTGCCAACTCTGTTTCTTCGCAATCCAAATGGGCTAGAAGTGTAGCCAGTTTGTCCCCACTTAGTTTAACTATACTTTTTACTACTTTTTCAGCATCAGCATCATACCAACTCACAGCATTTAGTATGGCATTTTTTTCAGAAGCACCTAGTTTTAGTTTTTGATCTTTAATAACCGCATCTACTTTTTGTTTAAAAACATTAAAGTCAGTAAAGATTTCGTCACCAATAATTTTAGTCAAAATGGTAGCTTGTTCCAGTAAAAAAGCTTGTTTGTCCCAAGTCGCTTTAGCAACTAGTTTCTTTTGGTTGGCAGCTGTAAGGTTTAATTCATTCTTTTCACACCAATCCAAAATATCTTTTTTGTATTTTTCAATATCTTTATAAATAGCTTCTCCATAAGTTTCATAAGCATGTACCATCGCTTCTTTTAAACCTTTATCATAACGTAATTCGGTAATACGTTCGGAAGTAAATTGGGCTTTCAAACGTTTTGGTCGTTCAATGGTTACTTTGTGGTAGCCAAAATCGCTATTGTCAAAAAACTTTAGCAGCAATACCTTCA
>JAAURU010000396.1 GCA_012032075.1 Flavobacterium sp. | reverse complement strand
TCCAGTAACTTGCTTTTCCTTACCTTACTTGGTCAGACGCAATTTCAATTTTCTTAACCTTTTGCTGTGCTCGAACAACTCAATCCATATTTTACAGTGCAACTAATCGTTCAAACATACTGCAACCCTCATTGTGAATTAATCTATAAAGTTTATTCCTATTTTGATAAAAAAACAATATACTTTCAAAATTACTCAGAACATAAGTCTCCAGCAGTTTATATGGTAATTGATCTAAATCTACAAAAAAACATACTATTCTTAAAAAATAGAAAGTACTTTAAATAGTTATGCTTTTACTGCATCATCTTTGTACCTTTGCAAACTATTATGAAAACAACAAATGGAATGATCGAATTATTTGTAATTACCAATGATTATGATTGAAGATAAAACCCCACAAAGAACCAGTATTGCACAATTGGGCGAATTTGGTTTAATTGAACATTTGACAAAAAATATTACGATAAATCAAGAATCAACAATAAGAAGTATAGGGGATGATGCAGCTGTCCTCGATTTTTCAGATAAAAAAGTTGTTATATCAACCGATTTATTAATTGAAGGTGTTCATTTTGATTTAGCTTACATGCCTTTAAAACATTTAGGCTATAAAGCAGTGGTTGCTAACATTTCTGATATTTGTGCAATGAATGCTAAACCTACTCAAATTACGGTTTCATTGGCAATGTCAAATCGATTTCCACTGGAAGCGATTGAAGAATTATATGATGGTATTCAATTAGCTACAAAAATATACAATGTTGATATCATTGGTGGAGATACTACTTCTTCTCAAAAAGGACTAATTATTAGTATAACAGTAATAGGTGAAGCTGTTCTAGACGATATTACTTACCGTAGTGGAGCAAGCCCAACAGACTTATTAGTGGTAACTGGTGATATAGGTGCTGCTTACATGGGTTTACAAGTTTTAGAACGTGAAAAAGAAGTTTTTAAGGTTAACCCAAACAACCAACCCGACTTAGAACAATATTCCTACTTAATTGAGAGACAATTAAAACCAGAAGCAAGAACAGATATTAAAGAACTTTTGGAAAAATTAAACGTAAAACCAACTGCTATGATTGATATCTCAGACGGTTTATCCTCTGAAATATTACATCTTTGCAAACAAAGCAACGTAGGTTGTAACCTTTACGAAGAAAAAATCCCAGCAGATCCACAATTAATAAACGTTTGCGAAGAATTTAATATCGATATTACCACTATTGCTTTGAGTGGTGGTGAAGATTATGAATTACTATTTACTATTAAAATGGAAGATTTTGATAAAATTAAGGCTAACCCAAATTTTTCAATAATTGGTCACATGGTTGAAGAAAAAGAAGGTGTTCATTTAATAACCAGAGCCAATACAAAAATCCCATTAAAAGCTAGAGGATGGAATGCGCTTGAAAGTTAGAAATTAGATTTCAGAAATTAGAAATAAAAAATCCCAAATGTGTGTCTTCGACAAGCTCAGACTGACATTTGGGATTTTTACTTCGTAAATCCTACTTACAACCTACATTTTCATTAACCAGTTTCGCATAGCAACTTCATTACTAATAATATTTTTCAATTCTGTAATTGCAACTCTATCTTGTTGCATAGAATCTCTATATCTAATTGTAACTGTTTTATCTTCTAAAGTTTGATGATCTACAGTAATACAAAATGGTGTTCCAAGAGCATCTTGTCTTCTGTAACGACGACCAACCGCATCTTTTTCATCATAAGAAACATTAAAATCCCATTTTAATTCTTCAATAATTTCTTTGGCTACTTCTGGTAAACCATCTTTCTTAACTAATGGTAAAACAGCAGCTTTGGTTGGTGCTAAAACAGAAGGCAAACGTAAAACTGTTCTTGTCGAACCATCTTCTAATGTTTCTTCTTCTAAAGCTTTTGAGAAAACAGCTAAAAAAAGTCTATCTAAACCTACAGAAGTTTCCACTACATAAGGTACATAACTTGAATTTGTATCGTTATCAAAGAATTGTAGTTTTTTTCCTGAATATTCTTCGTGTGCTTTTAAATCAAAATCGGTTCTTGAATGAATTCCTTCTAATTCTTTGAATCCAAAAGGGAAATTAAACTCAATATCAGCAGCTGCATTTGCATAATGTGCTAATTTTTCATGATCATGAAAACGATAATTTTCTTTCCCTAAACCAAGAGATAAATGCCATTTCAAACGCGTTTCTTTCCAGTATTCATAATACTTCATTTCTTCACCTGGCTTTACAAAAAATTGCATTTCCATTTGTTCAAATTCACGCATTCTGAAAATAAATTGTCTAGCCACAATTTCATTACAGAAAGCTTTACCAGTTTGTGCAATTCCAAAAGGGATTTCAATCTTCCTGTTTTTTGAACATTCAAGAAATTTACAAAAATCCCTTGTGCCGTTTCTGGTCGCAAATATAAATCCATTGCTGTATCAGCTGAAGCTCCTAGTTTTGTTGACAAACATCAAATTAAACTGACGTACTTCAGTCCAATTTTTTGAACCCGAATCTGGACATGCAATTTCTAATTCTTCAATTAAAGCTTTTACATCTACAAGATTATCATTTTCTAAAGAACGTGCTAAACGCTGTAAAATAGTATTTTTTGGTCTAAGTAACTTTTAACTCGTTCATTTGTAGTTACAAATTCTTCTCTATTAAAAGCATCTCCAAAACGAGCTTTCGCTTTTTCTATCTCTTTTTCAGCCTTTATGTTGATTTTCTCTGCATAATCTTCAACCAAAACATCAGCACGATATCTTTTTTTAGAATCTTTATTGTCAATTAATGGATCTGAAAAAGCATCAACGTGACCAGAAGCTTTCCAAGTTGTAGGATGCATAAATATAGCGGCATCTATACCAACAATATTTTCATGCATTTGCACCATTGCTTTCCACCAGTATTCGCGTATGTTTTTCTTTAATTCAACACCGTTTTGTGCATAATCATAAACTGCACTTAAACCATCGTAAATTTCGCTAGACGGAAAAATAAATCCGTATTCTTTTGCATGCGAAATAACGCTTTTAAATAAATCATCTTGTTTTGCCATGGTGCAAAAGTAAAAATAGGTTTTTAATAAAGAAAAGATTTTTTGTGAATAATTTGACTATTATTCATATTCGAAAATTGTTGAGCCAATTTTTGTAAAAGAATTGTAAATATTAATAATATATTTACCTTTTATAGTTTTTTTAGATTCTAAATCTACATAAGCACAAACATCTACATCTTTTTGATTATATAATGCTTCTGTTTTTTCACTATACATTAGTTTAACATCATCAAGTTCAACAAAACTATTCTCAGTTGAAATAATTTGATGTTTTGGATTAAGAATTTGAATATATAAATCCTTTTTACCATATTTTACAAATTCATTCCCTTCAAGCGTAAAACAAACTCGAATTTGCTGAATTTTTCGGCTATTAGTTCTTGAATACAAATCAGATAATATTTTAACGCCTCTAGCATTAACATTTATTGCAGATAAGTTATCGTATTTTGCTTTATATCCTTACTACTTATAGCTCTAGTTGATTTAAAACTTTTTTATTTTTTTCATTTTTTCAGTTTTTTTGTATTTTAGTAGCAAAACATTTTACAATTTTAGGCTCTTTTTTTC
>JAAURU010000395.1 GCA_012032075.1 Flavobacterium sp. | reverse complement strand
AACTCGTCAGAGAGATCAGAAAATCCATCCAAGGAGAATCTACCAAAGGAAAGGGAGGAAAGAAGGGAGGAAAGAAGAGCTTGAAGGATTGCAGAATCTTGTAAGCACTTCGTGAGACAGGATCACTTTTTTTCAAGTATCACCATTCTTAGCGCCTATTTATTTTGGAAACTGCCGGCAAAAAAAAACAGAATATTGTTATTATTATTTTGAAATAATAATAATTTTGATTTTTTAGCATTAAAAACTGGTTTTACTTCTCCTGAAAGTTTCAAAATCCATTTTTCATTAGTTGCATTTGTAATGGGTTTCCCCAATTCATTATAAGCAGTCATCATGAAGTTTTTAACCGATTTTACTCCTGAAATCTCCATTAAAACCGCTATGATATCTGATGCATGAATTTCTTTAATTAATTGGGCTTTTTCAACTTCTTCGTCCTTTAAAAATCCGTGATGTAATTTTGTCCCTAAAAAGATGTCTTCTGAATGAAAACCTTCAGCCACTAATTGTGCTAACGTATAAAATTTTATTTTTGGATTGATAATAGCATCTATTGCAATTTGGATTTGGGTCATTACTTCAACAGCATCTGAACCTGGTTCTAGTTCAATATCGGCACAGATACCTATTTCCACTTTTTCAATAATTTCTGTACACAAGTAATCTTCCGTTACATTTCTATTTTGATTTAACTTTACTGCAATTGTGGAAAATATCTCTTGTATTTTATCTTTCTTTTGTTCGAATAACGAAATCACTTCACATACATTTTTCTCTTTTGAAAAATGATTGAGAATCAGATTGTTTTCGGAAATGTCAGTTGCAAAAATTCTAAAGTGTAAAGAATCTGAAGGTTTACTAGTTCTATTCACTTTCAAAAAAACAATGTCTTGAACCTCACTAATGCTATCGATAATGATTTTTGAAGGCTTGTTCATCTTTTTGAATAGTAAAGCATCTGGATGATTCCAATTAGTAAATTGAGGTACTATTTTAAAGTTAACCCAACGGTTATTTTTCCAAAAGGCAAATTCTAAAACCAATGTATTTAAATCGCCCAAAATAGGGTCTTCTTCTAGTTCAATTTTAACTTTACTTAATCCTCTTAATAGAAGTTTTTCTAAATTTTTATTGTTTTTATCAGTTTTTTGTAAGCTTAATTTATCTTCTATTTTATTGATATAAAGTTTTGCTTCACTATCATTTGGAAGTAAATACCCACTTGCATTTGTGATTTTTTTTGTTGCCAACAACCAAGCATTTGAAACCCCTTCAATATCAATTAGTAATTTTCTATAATCAATACTGGTTAATGGAGCATTTGTAAAAATAGTTGCAGCAGAGAAAAAAGTATTGTTTTCAATCTTTCCGTTTTTATTTGTCAAAAGATCTTTAATGTCAAAATCGGCTCTATATCCTAATTCAGTTATTGTATAACATAAAACATCTAAATGGTA
Source organism: Flavobacterium sp. (assembly GCA_012032075.1). Taxonomy (GTDB): domain Bacteria; phylum Bacteroidota; class Bacteroidia; order Flavobacteriales; family Flavobacteriaceae; genus Flavobacterium. The sequence continues at coordinate 2,195 of JAAURU010000395.1, read as the reverse complement.
ATTCCAGGATCGTGAGGATTATAATCTGTCCAAAATTTAGAACCAAATTGCTCAATATATTTGAACCCTTCGCTTAACAAGAATTCAAAATCTTGTGAAGGAAGTAATTTTCTGTCTTTTTCAATGTAATATGGTGTTGACATGGTTCTTTATTTAATTGCTGTAATAGAATGCGTTTCTGTAGGAATGAATAATGTAAAATCAGATTGGGGTGTTATTTTACTAAGGTTTTGAATGGCATTACCAATAACTTGATTGTTTTCGTCTAATTTATATTGGGCAACGGTAAAATCAGTGATGTAATCCACATAAGTTTGATTGTCTAGTAACTGAATTATTGCTGAAAATTCAATTTCATTAGCAAAATTAAAATCGTCTTCTTCATAAGCCCAAGGACTTAAGTAACTGTTTATTGTTTCTTTTAATTTATTGATATACAATCCTGTATCCATTCCGGGCTCAATATGAAACTTAACTTTACATGTTATTTCTACTTTTTCTAAGCGAGGTGGTTTTACATTTATTCTTACATGTGGAGAGGCTTTTTTGTAAAGATGTTCTTTTATTAAAAGCATTTTATTTAAACTTAAAAGCGGTTTCCATGTAATATTTTCAACAGCAGCTGCTTTTGCAATAGGAATAAGGGTAACATAACCAGCAGCAACATTTGAAATTTTAGTATCGAATCGATAATGGTTTAATGTTTTTACTCGATATACTTCTGGAAATTCTTCAAGAATTATTCTTTCATAATCCCAAGTTGTAATTGCTTTGTTTTTGTGACGTAGTCTTTCGCTAGATCTCATGTACAACACCTCATCTTTTTCGGCTGTTCTCCCCAAAAAAGAGCTGTAAGGTTGTATGATTTTTTTAACTCCATTTATAGCTTTGTATGATTTTGAAATGGTTTCTTTTGGAGTGTTTTCTAAGAATCCTGTTCCTGTTTTTTCAAAATCAACTAAAATAGCTTTCAACGCTTGTACATGAACACCCAAAAACTTACAAATTGCTTGCTTATTTGAAACGGATATTTTTACCCAAAATAACTCTTTGGGCAACTTTGTATTTGTACTGGCTTCAAATTCTGGAACAGTAATTCTAACTAAACCTGATTGTGTTAAGGAATAGGTTTCGTCACCTAACTGATTCTCTTTAAAATCTACCCATTCATTTTTATTTAAATACTGCCAAGTAATTGCTGCAGGTTCTACTAAAGGATTTGCTGTACCTTCTTCTAATTGAATTAAAAAACTTAATCCATCTTGAGGTTTTATAGTATTAAATCCTAAATAAATGTCTCCTTCATTAGTGTTTAAAGTAGAAAAACAATGGCTCCTTTTTCTTTTTTGCAAAACCATAAGGTAATGTTTGGAAAATTTCTACTGTATTATTTTCGTTTTTTCTAGTTACTAAATCTATGGTTTCTGAAACAGAATAATTGAATACAAATTCTTTAATTCTTGGTTTGTAAGGTAATAGTGTTGCAGGATCATTTTGACTAGCTATGATATAATCTTGCATGTATTTTTCTCCATTGTAGTCAGCATCATCTAATTCAATTCTAAATTTTCCATTGGATACAATTTCATCTGTTGCAACTTCGTCAAAATGATATTCTTTTAACGGATAAACATTTGTAATAGGTTCTAAACTATTTGAATACTCTATCCATTTTCCACCATTCAAATGAAAAAGATTTACTTTTTGATTAATCCAATTATTTGCTGTTAAGAATCTTATTTTCCTTTCATCAAATAGCTTACTTCTATTAAAAGAATCATTTGCTTCATTAATTGTTTGTATGTGTTTCATCATTATAATTTTCTTCGCTTGAACAATTTCATCTGCTACTTCTTTAACATCATCAGCTACTAATAGACTATGTAAAATCATTTTTATTTCAAATGAAGCTACTGCATTTTTTTCATAAAAAATTCATTGGAACTTAAAATCATTCCATTGCCACTTTTGGGGAATTCTCCAAAGGATAAAAAGGTTTTGCAACATCTATAACTCCAAAATCTGATGCTAAAACAAACGACTTAAATTGATTAACTGTGACTTTTAACTCTATTTTAGTAACCGAAGTAATAACTTTATTATTTAGAGGAATAATTTTTAAAACTGGAAAATAAAGTTTCTACTAAAAATCTTTGTGAATTTTAGCATCGAAAGGAGTAATAGGTTTTCAGTAG
>JAAURU010000394.1 GCA_012032075.1 Flavobacterium sp. | reverse complement strand
TATATGGTGCTTTCATCATGGGGATTATCACAGCAATTTTTGGTGGAAGGCCTGGTTTAATTTCTGGAGGTGCTGGTGCCACGGTAATTGTTTTAATTGCTTTAATGAACTCTCACGGTTTAGAATATGTTTTTGGAGCTGTTGCTTTAGCTGGAGTTATCCAAATCATTGTTGGGTTACTGAAACTAGGTAAATTTATTAGATTGGTTCCCCAACCAGTAATGTTTGGCTTTGTGAATGGTTTAGCAGTGATAATATTTCTATCACAATTAGAACAATTTAAAACTAAAATTAACGGTCAAGCGGAATGGCTTACGGGTTCTCCTTTCTTAATTATGGCTGGATTAGTTGCTTTAACTATAGCTATTATTCTATTTTTTCCTAAAATAACAAAAGCTGTTCCTGCTTCATTAGTATCGATACTTGTAGTTTTTGGAATTGTACTCCTTTTTAATATAGATACCAAACAAGTTGTGGATATTGCTAGAGTTAGTGGTGACTTACCTCCTTTTCATATCCCTGAAATCCCTTTACTTTTGAAGCCATTAAAGTGATTCTACCCTATGGTTTAATTATGGCTGCTGTTGGTTTAACCGAAGGCTTACTAACCTTAAACTTAGTTGACGAAATAACAGGAACAAAAGGAAACAGTAATAGAGAATGTTTAGCACAAGGCACTGCTAATATTGCCAATGGTTTTTTCTATGGAATGGGTGGTTGTCCTATGATTGCACAAACATTGGTAAACCTTTCCTCTGGTTCAAGAGCTAGATTATCTGGTATAGTGGCTGCTTTAACTATATTAGTCATCATCTTAGTAGTGCACCCGTAATTGAATTATTACCTATGGCAGGTTTAACTGGAGTAATGATAATGGTAGCTATTGGTACTTTTGAATGGGCGAGTTTTAAAGCGTTTACTAAAATGCCTAAACACGATATCTTCGTAATGCTAGTCGTAACATTGATTACTATCTTTTTACACAATTTAGCGTTAGCTGTATTAATTGGAGTGATTATTTCCGCTTTAGTATTTGCATGGGAAAGTGCGAAACGTATTCGTGCTAGAAAATACATCGATGAAAACGGAGTCAAACACTATGAATTATTCGGACCTCTATTCTTTGGTTCAACCACAGCATTTGCAGAAAAATTTGACGTCCAAAACGATCCCAAAGAAATTATCATTGATTTTGCAGAAAGTAGAATTTCCGACATGAGTGCCATTGATGCGGTAAACAAAATCACCGAACGTTATGCTGCAGTTGGAAAAACCGTCCATCTAAAACATTTAAGTAATGACTGTGTAGAACTACTTAAAAACGCTGCAGCGATTATTGATGTAAATATTATGGAAGATCCTACTTATAAGGTGATGCCTGGGAAGGTGTAGATTGAAACCTTTAACTATTGAAAATTAAAATTATTAATGAGTACTAATTTAAAATAAAAGTTTTTTGTACTTTTAAATTAAAATTATGAAATGGAATTAAATGCATTAAATAAAAAAATAGAATTAATTCAATGGCTTTCAAGTATTGAAGATTCTTCGATTATTGACAAAATAATGGAATTGAAAAAAAAGAAAGTAAAGATTGGTGGAATTCTATTTCAGATGACGAAAAACAATCTATTGAAAAAGGAATACAAGATGCTGATTCAGGAAAATTAAAACCTCATTCAGAAGCAAGGAAACTTTATGAAAAGTGGTTATAAAATTCATTGGACAGCTAATGCTTTAGAAGAATTAAATGATACAATTATTTATTTAGAAGAAAATTGGACAGCAAAAGAATTAAATAATTTAGCTATAAATCTTGAAGAAAAATTAATTCTAATTTCACAAAATCCATATTTATTTCAATCTTCTGATTTTAAAAAAATATTAGACGGGTTATAGTTTTAAAATACAACACACTTTATTACAGAATTAAAAATGACGAAATTGAAATTATTTCCTTTTTCTCAAATAGACAAAATCCTAAAAAGAGAAAGTTGAAATAGACGATATTTTATAATGATTAAAACTATTTTTACTAAATATTCGATTCTTCTTCTCTTCATAAATATAATGGTAATCATTTCATTTTCAAATTTTAGCACTTATGGAGTTAATAAAACAGTTGGTTGGGCTTATGATATAACTGATTTAAATTTCATAAATGGTATAAAATTTTCAATTTCAATCGTAATATTTCTGGTTGGTTATGGTGTAATCTTTATTCTAAATAGGAAAACAGTGTTTTCGATTTCAGTATTACATTTTTTGATATTAATTATTTCAATACTTTTTGAAAAGCATAATTTAACAATAGTTAACCTTTTTCTTTTTATAATTTCAATGGGCTTATTTGTAATAAATTTGTTAAAGTCATACAAATAGCTTTAAATTTTATAATCTTAATTTAAAAAAAATACATTTTTAAACTAAAGTAATTTTTAAATTTAATTAATATTGTTATATTTAAAAAAAAATAAAAATATATTTTATGAAAAAAAACTACTTTCTATCACACTGATTCAATGTTATTTTTACTAATTCAAAGTTTTAAAAATACTGAAAAAACTTCAGAATATTATTCACCAACAGACTATCATCCTACTGTTATGTTTGGATCTTCAGGAGCTGCAGCAACTGGCTTTGGTGATCGAACAGGTGGACCTGTTGCTATTGGCACATGTACAAATTGTCATAGTGGAGGTTCTTATTCTCCTTCAATCTCCTTAAATATTACAGATAACGGAGGAAACCCAATAACAGATTACATCCCAGGACAAGAATATAATCTATCTTTTCAAATTACAAATACAAATGGAACTCCAGGGGGCTATGGGATGCAAGCAACTGCTTTATTAGCAAATAATGCCGCAGCAGGTACTTTTTCAACACCTTCATCAAATGCACAAATAATTCCGTTGAGTGGTAGAAGTTATTTTGAACATAATATGAGAAGTGCAACACCAACTTTTACTTCGAAATGGACAGCTCCATCAAGTGGATCTGGAGCAATTACTTTTTATTTTGTAGGAAATGCGGTAAATGGAAACGGTGGAACAAGCGGAGATCAAGCTTCTGCAGCTACTTCAAAAGTACTAGGTGAAACATTAAGTACAAGTGATTTTGTTTTCAGAAAACATTAGATTAGAGCAAATCCTATTAAAGACGCTTTAAAAATTAACTTAACAGAAAGCTATTCGAATATAGAATTAGAAATTTTTGATGTTTCAGGTAAATCAATTTTTACTAAAAATTATACAAACGTGAATACTATTAACGAGCAAGTAAGTTTATCTTCTGGGGTTTATTTCGTAAAACTTAAAAACGAAAACAATTTAAGAGCTAATCTTAAATTAATTAAAGAATAGTTTTAAACTTCAAATACAATTAGTTTATCATAAACAGAAACCTTCGAAAATCGGAGGTTTTTTTGTATCCAATGCAAAGTCGCTTCTTGATAAATAAAAACATGAGTTAAATCATTTTTGTAATACCAGTTTTCAAAAGGAACTTGATTTTTGAAGAGTTCGGTTTGCAATAGAGTTTACCATGAGGTAATAACATGGAATGCAATAATTCAAATTCTTTTAAAGGTTCATGAAAATGCTCCATGACTTCACAACAGGAAATGTAGTTGTATTGTTGGGTTAATCTTTGGGGTACATTTTCAAAGA
>JAAURU010000393.1 GCA_012032075.1 Flavobacterium sp. | reverse complement strand
TAAATTTATTTCTATTTTTTTATTATATTTGATACACTAATCAATAAATAAAAATCTTATGAATTTCTTAGCAATTTTAGTAGCTGCTTTATCCAGTTTTGTTGTAGGTTTTATATGGTACAACCCAAAAGTATTTGGCACAATTTGGATGAAAGAAATTGGCATGACAGATGAAAAAGCAAAACAAGGTAATATGCTTAAGATATTTGGATTAACATTTATTTTTTCATTTATTTTAGCCATGTTTATGCCTATTCTAACGATTCATCAATTTGGTGCAGCTCAACTAGCAGGTGGAAACGAAAATGATCCTGCATTATTAGATTTCTTAAAAGTTCATGGACATATGTATAGAACTTTTACACATGGAGCGTTACATGGTTTTCTAGCTTCATTATTTTTAGCTATTCCAGTAATTGCTACAAACTGTTTATTTGAACATAAATCTTTTAAATATACAGCAATAACATCTGGATATTGGATAGTTGTGTTCACAATAATGGGTGCTATAATTTGCGCATGGAAATAATAAGCAGTTTTGTTAACTAATTAACATTTTATTATACATTAATCGTCCTATTTTGCGGGACGATTTTTATTTTGGAAACATTACATTTAAAATATATACAGATATTGCAACATTACCTGAAAATTGGGACAATGTTTCTTCATCCAATCACTTTTTACAAAAGCCTTATCTACAAGTGCTTCAAGATGCAGCACCAGTAAATATGACTTGCTTTTATATTGGAATTTTTGAAAATAATGAATTAATAGGAGTTTCAATTGCTCAATATATTAATACTAATCAATTAGAGTCTTTTGGAGAAAGAGACCATCATTTAAAAACAAAAATTAGAAACTTTCTTTTCAAAACATTCTGTTCACACACCCTTTTCTTAGGAAACAATATGATTACTGGTGAAAATAGTTTTGTTTTTAAACATCCCGTTGAGCCAAAAATAGTAAGTAAAATCCTAATAGAATCTACACAATATCTAATTAACTATTTCAAAAAAACAAAAAAATAAAAATCCATTTAGTAACCTACAAGGATTTTTACAAAACCTTTACAAAAGAATTGAAAAAATACGATTTCAAATGTATTTACGAATTCAACACCCAGCCTAATATGATTTTCAGTTTAGAAGAAAATTGGAAAACAAAAGCTGATTATTTTACTGCTTTCAACAAAAAATATAGAGACCAATATAAAAGAGCACATAAAAAACTAGAGGGAATTGAAACAAAAGAGCTGAGTTTAAATGAGATATTATTACATGAAGAAAGAATCTATGAATTATATCATTATGTAGCTTTAAATGCACCCTTCAATACTTTTTTTCTTTCTAAAAATCATTTTTCGACTTTTAAAAAACAATGTGGTGATCGTTTTAAACTTTTTGGGTACTTTAAAAATGAATTGTTAGTAGGTTTTCATACCGTTTTACTAAATGAAGATGTATTAGAAACCTATTTTTTAGGTTATGATGAAGAGTATCAAAAAGAACACATGCTCTATTTGAATATGCTTTACAACATGACCGAATTTGGCATAGAGCATAACTTCAAAAAAATTATTTTTGGAAGAACCGCATTAGAAATTAAGAGTTCCATTGGTGCCAAACCAGTTTTAATGACTGGATTTATTTTTCATACTAACAAGCTAATAAATCTCTTAATGCCTAAAATATTCAAGAGACTCGAACCCGAAGTAAATTGGCAACAAAGACATCCTTTTAAGTAATAAATTATTGTTTACCCTTTTTGTTTACCAAAACATATAAACTATAAAAACCCAAAACTAATTCTCCAATAGTACCATAAACATATCCTGAAGTAGGCAATCCATCTAGGAATAGGCTTAGAATTCTACCAAAACCTAATCCTAGCATAAAAACAAGATTTGTCACAAGAGCTAATTTCAAATAGGTTTCTTTAACGATTCCTATAATCCATACTAGAGCAAAACCAAGATACAAACCCATTATGGCTTTAAAGAAGTTATGCTCATCTGTGGTTTTTGGATACAATTCAAATTGGAAATTAGGTTTAAAACCATATTGAATAGCTACAGGAATAACAATAATTATTGAAATGAGTAACTGAATATTTTGTTTGGTGATTTTGAAATTCATTGTGATTAGTTCTAACTAGAGATTTGACAACTTTTAAAAAGTTGTCAAATCTCTAAATTTTTGAAATTCATTATGATTTGTTTTTTTATAACCTAACCATTATATTTGACAATATTTTTAAACAAATTGACCCACAAGTCTTTACTTCCTATTTGCTTATAATGAGGCCATTTTTCAAAAGTTTGTTTAATTTTTTTCAAAAATAATGGCTATGGTCTAAGAAATAGATTTATTTACCACATAGATTGTTTGAATTACATAGCGGTTTTATAGAAATTTATATTTTACACATAGTATTTTGACTATGTATGGGCTGCTGAAAAACTCAAACCCTCATAAAAATAAATAGTTCAGAAGTTTAATTTTATTATTAGATGCAATGGTTTTTGCACAATCATCCTCAAAAAACTTGCACCTATATAATTCAATTTTTGCAATTCATATCTTTAAAGTACCATTTTAAAAGCTATAAATGAATAAAATCTTTCAAAAACTACAAAAGTTGAGGATTTTGTGCGGAAATTTACACTAATTTGCGTTAAGTTAGTTTTTCAGCAGACCCTATGTAAACTTATATAGAGCAAAACAACTTTATAAAAAATACTTTCTATATTCTTTCTATGTGGTTTAAATATAATAATAAGACTAAAGCCAAACTAATAAAAAAAATGCCTAAAAAAATTTTAATACAAATTAATTCTTTTCTTCTACCTATATTTTATAAATTATAACATATATAACAAGTACCCTTTTCTTTAGAAAAATTATAAAAAACAGAAGGGTTTATTTTTTAACAATGATTATTCTAATACTATAAAACAGCACAAAATCTATTATTTTTTAATAACTATTTGGAGTTAATTGATAAAAAAACTCTTCATCTTCTAGTAAATCATCAATAAAATAGAATATATCCTCTCTATCATATTTGTCAGGAAACTGATAATTATTGATTAAAAATATAGGAGTAAAAGTTAGTCCATTATTCCTATTATCATTGGCTAACAATATTATTTTTGATAAATCAGCTTCAACGAAAATTTTTCGTAGCCTTTTTTAAAATCTTCCAAGTTATCATTCTTATACCAAATCCCAATAGCTTTTAAAAAAGATTTTTCACCCTCAGAATCGTAAATGTTTTTAAAAGCGGAGATGATTGAAGTTAAATCATCATTAGCCAATTCTGGGTAATAGTTAAATCTAATCTGAGCAGAAATATTAGTATTCTTATTAATTATTTTTTCAAGAATAATATGAGCTTCTTTACAGTAACCACAAAAAGGGTTGGTAACTATCGAAATGTTTAGTTTAGCATCTCTTTTCCCAATCCAAAACACTTCATTCTTATTATGAAAATCAAAGTGCTTAACTAATAATTCCTTTTTAAAATTATCATAATTCTTTTTAAATTTTATATTTTTCAAGCTTAGCTTATAAAACTTTTCCTTTTCAGTTAAAATATTATTAATGTATATTATTAAAACAAACAATATTAAAAAAAACAAAAACCGATTTAACAAAAATATTATAGTTAAAGTTG
>JAAURU010000392.1 GCA_012032075.1 Flavobacterium sp. | reverse complement strand
GCCATGTCAAAAATATCTCTTTCATTTTGTTCTTCCTCAATAACTGTCTTTCCTAACATAAAAGAACTGATATGTGATAAATGTGACATATAAGCTATATGTTTATCATGTGATAATGGATCCATATATCGAATACGCATTCCTATTTGTTTAAATAGCTCCAATGCTTTTTCTTGAAAAACAAATGACGTTTTCTCCACTTCGCAAATAATATTTGTACGTTCTAAAAACAAGTCTTTCAAAGCCGCTTCTGGACCTGAAAATTCTGTTCCAGCAATAGGATGTGCTGCAATGAAATGTCTTCTTTTTGGATGACTTTTAACCGCTTCGCAAATTTGGCTTTTGGTTGAACCCACATCAAAAACAATTGCTTCATTGGTAACTAAATCCAATACTTTTACCAATATTTCAACTGTTTTATCCACTGGAACTGCAATTATAACCCAGTTGGCATTTGACAAATCATCCAAAGAACCTTTTATATCTATTACACCTAGTTCAAGTGCTTTTTCAATATGTTTTTCATTGGAATCAATCCCATAAACAACTGCATTTGGTCGTTTTGATTTGATATCTAAGGCTAATGAACCTCCTATTAATCCAAGTCCGATTACGTAAAAATTTTCTATTGTCTTTTCCATTAGAATCTACTTAAAGCTTCTTTAATTTTTTCTTCTGTTACACATAATGAAAAACGAACATATCCTTCTCCTTTTGTACCAAAAATATTGCCTGGTGTAATAAAAATGTTCTTTTCATAAAGCAATTCATCAATAAAAGCTTCTGAAGAAATTCCATTAGGTAATTTACACCACACAAACATTCCTACTTGATTTTTATTTACTTTTAAGTCTAATTTTTCAGCTAAAGCAAACATTAATTCTCTTCGTTTGTGATATACTTCGTTAATACTATCAAACCAATCTTTACCTAGTTTTAAGGCTTCGATTGCTCCTTTTTGAATGCCAAAAAACATTCCACTATCCATATTGCTTTTTACTTTTAAAACCGATTCAATATTTTTAGCGTTACCAATGACCATTCCTACTCTCCATCCAGCCATATTATAGGTTTTACTTAAAGAATTTAGTTCAATCGCAATATCTTTTGCACCTTCAACCTGAAGAATTGATAATGGATTTTTATTTAAAATTGAACTATATGGATTATCATTTACAATTAGAATATGATGTTTTTCCCGAATGCAATTAGTTTTTCAAACAATTCTAAACTTGCTTGAGCACCTGTTGGCATGTGAGGATAACAAACCCACATTAATTTTACCTTTGTTAAATCTTGTTTTTCCAATGCTTCTAAATTTGGATACCAATTATTAGTTTCATCCAAATCATATAATACTGTTTTAGCTCCAACTAAATTCGAAACCGATTGATAAGTAGGATAACCCGGATTTGGGATTAACACTTCATCTCCTTCATTTAAAAAAGCCATTGCAATGTGCATAATTCCTTCTTTGGAACCAATTAAAGGCAAAATTTCATTGGTAAAATCGATATCCACATTAAAAATTGACTTGTAATAATTACAAAACCCTTTTCTTAAATCGGGCAAACCTTGATAGCTTTGATACATGTTTGCATTAGGCTCTAAAACGGCTTGTTGAATGGCTTCTAAAACCGATTTATGTGGTAACAAATCTGGGCTTCCTATTCCCATATTTATAATAGGTTTACCAATAGAAATTAATTGGTTAACTTCTTTTAGTTTTTTTGAGAAGTAGTACTCTTCTACTGTATTTAATCTATTTGCTGTTGTTATCATTGCTTGCCTTGTTTGTATTCTCCTAAAACTTTAAAATGTGTTGTCATTATTTCAACTATTTTCTTTGCTTTTTCGTAATGTTTGTATTTTTCGAAAACCACATCCACAAAAAAAGCATACTGGAATGGTGTTTCAATTACAGGTAACGATTGAATTTTGGTTAAATTAAGTTTGCAGTTATTCATTACATTAAGAATGGTAGCCAAACTTCCTGGAGTATCATCTAATTCAAATTTTAAAGATGCTTTATTGATTTCATCTTTGGGAAGTTCTTTATTTTGGGCTTTTATAATTACAAAACGTGTTTTATTACTTTTTATAGTGTGAATTCCTGCTGCAATAATTTCTAAACCATATAAGGATGCGGCTGTTGGTCCAGCAACTGCACCAATTCCAAGTAATTTATTATTTTGTATTCGTTGTGCAGTTTCAGCAGTATCGATACTTTCAACTAACTTTATATGTGGATATTTACTAAAAAAAACTTCACATTGTAATAGAGCGATAGGATGTGAATGCACTTCTTTGATATCTTCAATTTTCTGACCTTGTAAACCCATTAAATTCATATGAATATCAATGTAATGCTCTCCTATTATGTGTAAATTATTTTTATCAATTAACGCATAATTAGGTAATATTGAACCTGCTATAGAATTCTCAATTGCCATTACAGCTTTATCGGTTTTACTTAACTTTAAACTAGACACCACTTCATTGAATGAAGCACATTCGTCTAAGGATATAGCATCACCAAAATACTCATTAGCTACTTGATGATGAAAAGATCCTTTAACACCTTGTATTGCAATTTTTAAATTCATAATTGTTGTAAACAAAAAAATCCCGATTTTCATCGGGATTGTATTTTATATTTTATAATTTATTTTAAATTAACTAATAGCAAAACAATCCCTTATCTCTCTCCAGAAATAATAAAAAGAATTGTTAAAATAAAAAATTGATACTGTTAACATTTTATTGTGCTATTTTGAAGTCGCTAATATATAAAAAAATCTTTTCAAAATACTTTTTTAAAAAAAATAAATTTAATTTAAAAACTTTACTTTTGCTTAAACTTGTAATTATGTCTATAGAAGTTCAAAATATCACTAACTATGGAGAGCAAAAGGCTTTAGATAGTATTTCTTTCAAAATAAATAAAGGAGAAATTGTAGGTTTTTTAGGTCCAAATGGTGCTGGAAAATCTACTTTAATGAAAATTTTAACCACATTTATTTCTGCAGATGAAGGAACCGCAATGGTAAACGGAAATGATATTGATGGAAATACAAAAGCAGTTCAAAAATCGGTTGGTTATTTACCAGAGCATAATCCTTTGTATTTAGATTTATACATAAGAGAATATTTAGCTTTTAATGCTGATGTACATAAAGTTAACAAATCAAGAATTGAAGAAGTAATTCAACTCACTGGATTAACTCCTGAAAGTAATAAAAAAATAGGACAGCTTTCAAAAGGATACAGACAACGTGTAGGTTTAGCTTGTGCTTTATTACACAATCCTGAAGTCCTTATATTAGATGAACCAACAACAGGTTTAGACCCTAATCAATTAGTTGAAATTAGAGAATTAATTAAGAATATTGGTAAAGACAAAACCGTTTTTCTATCTACACACATAATGCAAGAAGTAGAAGCCATTTGCGATAGAGTTATTATTATAAATAATGGAAAAATAGTTGAAGATAAAAATCTTAAAAAACTTGTAAGTGAACAAGTTAAGCAAACCATTTTGGTAGAATTTGATAGCACGATTACAAGTTCAGCGCTAGAAACATTAGAAAACCTAGTTGCAATTGATTTTATAAATGAAACTACTTTTGAATTAACTTTTGAATCGTCTAATGATATGCGTTCCAAAATATTTGATTTGCGCAAGA
>JAAURU010000391.1 GCA_012032075.1 Flavobacterium sp. | reverse complement strand
ACATAATAAGAAGTAGTTTCTCTTGCTATAGATAGTTTTTCGTTTTTAGAAGTAATATCTTCTTCTAATTCAGAGGTTGAACAACTTGTTGTTAAAATGAGCATAAAACTGTCAAAAAAAGAACTTACATGTTCTTACCAAAAATAGATACTGTTTTTTCATGATTGTTTATTTGTTTTTGTAAAGTAAAGCAATCATAATTACTTAATTATTTCGTACAAGTAATCTAATAGTTATGTATGACTTGGTAATGTTAAATTGAAATTAATAAAAGTTATTTTAAATAGTGAAGTTGTAAATTATTAATTGAAAAAGTTATTTAATTGAAAAAGTCATGCTCAATTTTAGTGCTATATTATCTTTAAATTCAGGAAAAGCATAAGCTCCATAACGATAAAAAACACTTCCTCCAAAGCCTAAATAGCCTATATCCAAATAATTAAATTTTAAGATGTTATCTATTTGTAAACCAGATTCTATAAATATTTTATCTTTTGTAATAAATTCTCTGTTCAAATGTGCTGTTGTATCTTTTAAATTTCCCCATCCCATGTTTTGATGAATACTAAAGCTAGGCTGGAAGCGTTTTGCTTTAAATAATAAGGAACCAAAATTGTGTTGCAAAAACAAATGAGCATATTGGTCTGAAACAAACTCATACAAACGCATAGTTTGAAAAGCATCTTTAATAAAATAAGGATAATTTTCTACAAAATTCCCTTCACCTGTAAATAATAATCCTATTGGTAAGTTACTTGAAATATTCCCTGCTTCAAAACGATAATGGGTATTACCAAAGTTTTTTGTATAAAAAGTTTGTTCTACACTTGCTTCAATTTTTTTATAATTTAGCATGCTATTCTGAAATCCTTTAAATCCGTTTGCAAAATAAAATGTAAATATGGGTTGGTTACTTGCAATAGATACTCTCCTATTAAATGTTTCAATTATTTTTTCATTTGGAGCCCATCTCATTAAAACAGAGATTTGAGCATTTTTATAATTTTTTATAGATTGGCTATTATCCAAAAAAGTATATTCATATTGCGGATTTACATTATAAAAGTCTCCTTTTATTTTCCAAGTGGTATAGCGAAATAATCTACAGGTAAAATAAGTTGAATAATTTTGGACTTGATCCATATATAAAGCTAGATAGTTTCGAAGATTTAGGTTTTTTTGCGCGCTACTTTTTAATCCATAAGCTCCTATTTCACTCAATTCTGATTGATAAGAAATTCCTAATCGAAAGTCTTTCGTTTTTGAAAAAACATATTCTGAAAATCCACCATATTTCCATTGACTATCTCTTAGACCATATCCAGCAAAAGCTCCAAAGATAATTTTTTTAGAAAAAGAATCACTAGTATTTATACCAGTTCCTAATCGAAAGCCTTCATATCTATTATATTTTAAAGTTTTACTTACATCTAAATCTATTTTTCCTAAAGGGATTTTTCCATCTGCAATTTTTTGACCTAAATTTATAAGTTTATCAAGTTTTACTTTTTCTCCTAAACTATCTAATACTTTAAAGGTAGTTTTTTCTTTACTGTTTAATACTTCTGGTCTATTCTCTTTCCAAAAAGACTGTCTTTATAAGGAGCGTCTTCATCCATCCTGACTTTGGCAATGCTAAAATCTTTTTTTATTAGTTCAGGTTCTAAAACAACTTGGTCAATGTAACTTTTCCCATTTGCAATTATTCCAATAGAATTTTCTGCTTCATTTAAGGTTTCTAGTACATAATTTAATTGTTCAGGAAACCAATGATTGAAGATAAATTGGTATTTCTGTTGAATTGTTAAATCTATTTTTCCTTTTTCAAAAGGAGTTGCTGTTACACTTTCAACCGCATATCCATTTGAATTAATATGTAAAATTCCTTTTAAGCCTTCAATATTTTTATCTTTTTTAGGCTGATAGCTAATTACATAAACAGTATCTGTTCCTTTGTAAAATTCTTCTTCTAATCTATAATTATACTTTTTCATACTTCCATTAGCAATAGGGTTTAAGTAATGAATATCAAATAATGGAATGTTATCGTTATAAAAAGAAAAAGGTTGTAAATCAGAAGCTAATGAAGCAAAATTTGGATGTTTGAACCCAGAAACACGCGTGGCAATTACAACTTCCTCACTCCTATTAGGATATAAAAATTTACGATTACTAACTGATTCCATCATAAAAACATGACCTCCTTTAAAAAATTTTGCTAATGAACTAGTATCAATTTCTTTCGTATTCAATTTTCTATAATCAAAAATCGTTTTATTGTAAGAGCGATATGTAAATGAGGGTAATTTTTCAGGATTGTTCTTGTCTTTATTTTTAATTACTTTTTTAATAATTCTGTTAGCTGGATTTTCAGATGCATAAACTGTAACTTCATTTAAAGCCACTTTTAATGGTACCAACTCAATATTTAATACTGTCTCCCCTGAATATTGTATTTCTTTTTTCTGATATCCAACATAAGAAAATGAAATGACAGAAATGTGTTCTTTTGATATTAACTCAAACTTTCCATCGATATCAGTAACGGTTCCTAATTTATTGTTATTATTGATAAATATGTTTACAAAAGCTAAGGGCTGTTTATTATCTACCGTAGCTACCACTCCATTAATCTTTTGTTGTCCTAAACAAGTGTAGGTTATTAAAATAATTAAATGGTTAATAAAATTTCTTTTTTATTTGTTTTTGCATAAGATAAATGATAAAATTAAAAGATGAGAGTTGAGTAAATTTATAAATTAAAAATAAATTCAAGGTTTAAAAATTTACTTAAATTAATAAGTATTTTTATATTGCATGTTTTCAATAATTTATTAAGACCTTTGTTAAGAAAATAAAAAAATATAATATTGCATAAAAAATTCTAAGTTTATTTGATGAATGAAATAGCAAAAATTTTTGGATGAATATGAGTGAGGTCAAAAAAACATATGAAGCTTTCCTAAAGAAAATAAAAGAGCAAGAAGCTGAAATAAATCGTCTTCATGAAGAAAACAATGCTATAAAAAACATCTAAATACAAAAAATCAGCTTGAAAATCCTAATCAAAATATTTATAGTGCCTTACTAGATTATAATGACAGTATAATTCTTTTAATGGATGAAAATCTAAATACTTTATATAGAAGTTCTTCTACTGCTCGAATTACAGGTTGGAAAGATGAAATACATTTGGAAAACCACATTACAAATTACATTCATCCTGATTATTTAGAGTATATTAAAACAATGATTCAAAAGTCATTGAAAAATCCAAAAGTACCTGTAGCAATATCTTTAAAAGTTAAACATCAAGAAGGTTATTACATTTGGCTAGAAGGAGTTTTAAACAATAGAATTAATGATAATAATGTTAATGGAATTATTGTTAACCTTAGAGACGTAACAGAAACAAAGAAAATTATCGAAGTTATTTCTGAAGAAAAAAATAAATTTGATAAAATAGCGGCTACTTCACCAGGACTTATTTATTCCATGCGACAAAATAAGGACAATTCTTTAAGTTATATTTATGCAAGTGATGCCGTTGAAGATATTTATGGTTTTTCTTTTCATGAAATTAGTACTAATTCTGAAAAAATATTTAATTTAATTCATGCAGAAGACATACAACATGTTTTGGATAGTATATCAAAAACTAAGTTAGAACTAATTCCTTTACATTGTA